>JBBARZ010000003.1:0-75574 GCA_040399505.1 Cyanobium sp. | reverse complement strand
GGAGAAGCCCGCCGAAGCGAACCCTCCTGCCGACGCAAAGCCTCCCGCTGGTTAGACTTCACTCCCCAACTCCACCAGCAACCCGGAGTGATCCGACAGCCCCCCCTCCCGCAGGTGGTGCAGGTAGCGCACCTCTCGCACCTGGGGATTCAAGGGAGCAGACAACAAGGCATGGTCGTAACGAAAACCATGGCCGGTGCGGGGGCTGATCCAGGTGAACTCCCGGGCCTTGCCGTTCCGCGCGCGCCAACCATCCACCCAACCCTGCTGCAGCAGGGCCTGAAACAAATGGGTGCAGGCGAAAGTGCGGGTGTCGGAATCGGCAAAGGGGATGCCGCAGTTGAAATCGCCCATCAACACCGACGGCCCCGCGCGCCAGGCCTCCGGCAGGGCCAGCAGGGCCTCAAAAAGTGGCACCTGGGCCTCCTTCTGGGGGAAGTGCACCGCCACCACCCGCAGGCTGTCGGCCTCACCCTCCTCCGCGTCATCTGGCCCGGCGGCGACCTGGGGCCAAGGGAGCTCCGCCTGCAGCATGTGCACCGGCTGCCCCGGCGCCTGAGCCAGGGGCGTGGCGCGAAACGGCCAGCGGCTGGCGATCAGGAGGCCGTTCTCACGCCCCACCACGGGGGAGGCCACCTGGGCCTCCAGGCCCCCATCCGCCAGGCCCTCCAGCAGGGGATCGGGGCCACGCCCATCCCAGGCCCGCACCTCCTGCAAAAGCACCACATCCGGAGCCAGGGCCGTGATGGCCTCGGCGATGGCCTGGCGCCGGCTGCCGCCCCCATGCAGGATGTTCCAGCTCAGGATCCTCATTCGCTGCCGGCGCCCACCACCTTCCAGCCCCCCACGAACACCTGCTCCTTCCAGGCGGCAAGCATCTGGCGGATCTGCTTCTCACTGCTGCTCACCCGGATCTCGTGGTTGAGGGGGCTTTCCCGGTTGGGGCTGTAGTCGGTGAGGTGGAGCACGTAGGCGTGGTGATCCCGGCTCTGCTCCTCCTTATTGGTTTTCCAAAGCAGCAGCTTGCGCACCATCGTGGCCCCCTTGAGCACTTTCACCGCCACGGCTCGCTCCAGGATGGTGCTCTCGGGAAGGCGAATCTCCGCCACGCCGCGCTCCATCTCCGGAATGTCGGCGATGTCGGAGAGCTGGCTCAAGCGCACATGCTCGGGGTTGGCCTGCTTGTCGTCGCGCAGGCGTACGAACTGGGGCGAAATCAGGCTGCACAAGGGCAGGCGGCGCACCCCCTCCCAGCGGCGCTGGCCGGCATGCCAATCCAGCACCATCCGATCAATGCTGCTCCCCTGCGACGTGCGCGACACCACATCGAGGCAGGACAGCTCCGCCACCAGACCCGGCTCCACCATGCGGTAGCCCACCTGGTCGCTGTTCACCTCCACGTAGTCGCTCTCCACCGCCCGCTCGGCGAGCTGCTGCAGCAAAGAGGCCCGCACCTCCTCCGTGAAGCCGCCCCCCACCCGGCCCACCAGCTGGAAGCTGTCTTCATCGATGGGCACAGCCACCAGCAGGCTGTGGAGCAGGCCAGCGCGGTCGTCGATGCCTTCGGAAAAGCCCACCACCGCCAGATCCAGGCTGTGCCTGGGCTTGATCTTGAACAGGCCCGCGGAGATGCTGCGCACCACCACCCCCTCGCCCCCCTCCTTCTCCACCCATTTGCGGTACTGGGCAAACACCGCTTCCCGCTCGCCCGTGGTGCTCTCCACAACGTGCACCCGCTCGCCCTTCTCGAAGAGCTGGCCCGCCAGCTGGAGAGCCTCGCCATGGCGGGCGCTGTAGTCGTCGCCATCCAGCCGGTAGATGTCGAACACGGCGAAGCAGAGGCTGGCCACTTCGGCGTCGCTGGTGGGCTTACGCGCCACCCGGGTCACATCGTGCACCCGGGGGCGCTGCCCATCGCTGCGGCGCACGTAGAGCTCACCCCCCAGAAACGCCTCCTTCACCCCGGCCGCCGCCAACCGCTCCGCCGCCTCCTGATGGAAAGGGGCACCGACCCGCACGGTGCCGCCCGGGTTGAGGGTGAGGCACACCCCCTGGCTGTAGAGCAGGCAGGTGAATTCCCCATCGATCTTGCGGCTGATCACGTAGTCCTCCGCCGCAGGCAGCCGCTGGCGAGCCGTGTCGATGTCGAAGGCGCGCATGCTCTCCCCCAGTTGGCGCCGCCGCCAGCGGGCCTGCCGCAGCCACTCCGGATTCCTCAGCCCATCAGCGCTGGCGGTGGCATAGCTGCCGTGGAGGGTGCGCAGGGTCTGGGGATCCAGCAACGGGTCCAGGGCGCCGGCGTCTGTTGATTTCGCGGCAGGGTCTTGCCTTTTAGAGCCCGGTTTTTTGGCTGGCGGTGCGTCCGCTGCCGGGGCCTCGGCCTTGGCAACCTCTGGGGCCGCAGCGACAGCGTCCCCTTTCCCAGAGACGGGAACAGCCTTGCTGCGGCGCCGGGCAGGCTTCGCCCCGACGGCATCCGTGGGCTCAGGGGCTGTTGGCTCCGCCGCGGGAGCTTCAGAACCGGCAGCCGCCGGGGATGGCTTGCGGGGAGGGGTCATGGGGTGGCAGGGGCAAGGGAATCGGGCCGCTTGAGCTCCGCATTGGAGAGATGCAAGAGGAGGGCGTAGCGATCCCCCTGCACCCGTCCCTCGAGAAAGCCGCGATAGGGCACGCTGCCCCGACGGAACACCAGGGGATCCTTGCCCCCCTTGCCGGCTCCCACCAGCATCAGGCTGGCGCTGGCGGCGAGCTCACTGGCCATGCCGAAGAGGAAGTCGTAGGTGAGGCCGTTGATGTGCAGGATCTGCATGAGATCGCTGAACACATAACGCCGCACCGCCTCACGCTTCGGCACAAGGCGGCCGGTCCACTGCAGGGGGATGGCGGCGTTGGTGTTGGCTTCGGCGCGCTGCAGGGGCCGGCGGGCCAGCACCTGCCCGGTGGGGGAGAACACCAGCTCGTTTTGCTGCACCTGATACACGGGCTTCTCCTGGGGGTTGATGAACACCCTCGAGAGAAACCACAGGCTCTGGCCGAAGCGCTCCAGATCCACCTCCGGATCGCCGCTCACCAGGGCCTGGGCGATGGCCTCCGGCTCGCCGAACTGGGCCTGCAGGGCATCCAGATCGTGGTCCACCGTGGATTTCAGCAGGCGATGGGTGGAAGGAAATTCCCCATCGGGCCCCACCCAGCGCAGCCGCTCCCGAACCCGGGTGCCCACGGCCTTCACCACGGCGTCCCGCTTGCGGCTATCAGAAAGATTGATTTCCGGCATGGCCTTCAGAGCATGGTGAAGTCGAGTTCGGAGCCCATCTCCCCTTCTGCCTCGGGCTCCTCCTCCGCCTCGGGCCCACAGGCGGCCGCCTGCTCCAGGCCCACCAGGCGGATCGTGTTGGGATCGCCGATCAGCAGCCAGAGTCCCCCCTCCTCGCTCTGCAGCAAGAAGGCCGGATCGGTGTCGAACCCCCCGCGCCAGCTGAAGGGAAAGGTGAAGATCGTGCCCTCCGCCAGGGCTCCCGCCAGAGCACCGGCGGGAGCGCCGTCGCCCGCCAGGGCATAGGTGAGGCGGATGCTGTGCTCCAGCAGGTGGTCCTCATCCACGGTCTCCTCCAGAGCGATCGCCCCCTCAAAGCTGGAGGGGAGCTTGGCCAGGGGATGGCCCTCCCGATCCACGGCCGCCAGGGTGTCGTTCTCCACCCACTCCCCTGTGGGGGAGAGGTGGGCCATGGCCGTGCCCCCATTGGGGATCAGGGTGCGGCCATCGCTGGCGAGGGTGGCCAAGTTGCAGCGCTGCCCCTCGCCATCGAGGGTTTCGAGGGAGCGGCTGCCGTAGAGCTTGCCCCGATCCACCTTCTCCATGGCGAAGGTGGTTTCGGATTCGCCGTAAAGAAAACGCAGACTTCGGGGCATCGGCTGAGGGGGAACGGGGGCCCTCAGGGGGCCGGTTCAGGGGGGGCGCAGAGACGCTCTACAGCGAGCAGAGCGTCTTCAAAGGCGCGGGGGCCATCGTCCATGGGACGGCAGCTCACCCCCCGATCGTCAACGTAGGCAGAGGCCACGGGTTTGCCCACACCGCTGGCAATGGCCTGATACGCGAACCCATGGTGATCCAGCCAATCCCGCAGGCGGCCTTCCGCCTTGCGGCCTGCGGCGGAAGTGGAATCCTCCGCCGCCAGACGGGCGGAATGGATCACCACCTCAGCCCGCTCGGCCAGGGCGCGGGTGAACTCCACCGCCCCCGGGATCGGATCCCCCAGGTCTTCCGCCCCCCGCCCATAGGTGCGATCCGCCAGCACCCCATCCACATCCAGGCACACCCGGGGCTTGTGGGTGCTGGCAAAACGCCGTTTGCGAGCGGCCGCCGTGCGGCGGGGCGCCTCCACCTCCGGCACCTCGGCCTGCGGCACCGGCGGCGGCGGTCCGGGGATGGCCTGCAACATGGCATCAATGGCCGCATGGCCCTCCAGCCAAGGATCGCTCAACCACTCCTCCCCACTCCAGAGGCGGGAGTAGTGGGGCTGGGTGTGGTGCATCCCGGGCAAGCGAAACCAGGCGTTGAGGCTTCCGGGCTTGGGTTGCTTGGGAAAGATCTCCGGCTCTTCCTCCAGGTGATGGCGCTCCCAGGTGGTGGCCAGGGCCTTCACCATCGCCCACACATGGGCGGTGGGGGCAGGCTCCGCGAGCAGCACCCAGAGGTGGTAGCCCCCTTTTCCACTGGAATCAAAGAGCAGGGGGTCATAGCCCCGCTCCGCCAGCATCCGCCACCACTCCAGGGCGCCAGCCAGATTGCGCCGGGCCCGCTCCGGGGCTCCCACCGCCTCCAGGTCGTGGTTGTCGATGTCGATGGCCAGCCACCGACTAGTGCCTTCCTTGCTCTCGGCATGCAGTCCGATCAGCTGGGGGCGATGCTGGCGACGGCTGGCGAAATGGCGCGCCAGCTTGTCGAGGGTCACCATGTCGTCCCCCCGCATGGAGGCGATCGGCAGGGTCATGGCCTTATAGGAGCGGCCCTGCTCCAACGCCTCATGGGGGGCCAGGAGGGAATATTGCCCCCACACGTCCTTGCGATTCACCAACCGTTCCATGGCCCAGTCGGCGAGCTCCTGGGAACGGGCTTTCCACTCCTCACCGATGATCGCTTCGCTGGCCGCCATGGACAGGCATCAGGCCCGGCCTTGGGGGGTGGCCAGGGAGGGCCGCAGGTTGTTCAACCCAGAGAGGAACATCGGGATGAATTGCTCCACCAGCTTCTCAGGCCTCTCCTCCATCACCCGCTTCACGGCAAACAGGCGGGATTTCGTCAGATCCGGCGACAGCAGGGCCTGGGGCAGCCGCTCGAACACGTAGGCCGGACGCTCCCAGGCGGGAAGGGTATTAGCAATCTCCACCAGGTTGCCCAGGCGGCGCAGCTCCGCACCGGCCGTGATGTCCATGCCGGCTTCAAAGGCGGCGTGTTCAATCATGAAATACTTGCGCTTGGCCGCCTGCACCCGGGCCCGATGGTCCGCACTCTGGCTGGCGATTTTCCCCAGCCAGCGGCTGCCCCAGCTCACATGAGCGGCCTCTTCCGGCAGGATCTTTTCAAGCGTTTCCCGGATCCGCTGATTCTCTTCGGTGGCCGGGGCCTGGCGCAGGGCGTTGATATGGGCCGAAAAGGCCTGGCAGCCGCGCTTTTCCGTGGCGTTAATGGAGGCCAAGGCGGCGATCAGGGCGTTTTCCCGCTGGGTCGACCCGCCGTTGCTGTCCTCCACGCTGATGTCGAGCAGACGGTTGAGCTCGTCGATATAAGAGCCGCTCTTGGGGTTGCCGATCTCCTCTCCCATCTCCACCAGCAGATCCGTGAGCCACACCGCATGGCGCGCCTCATCGCTCACGTGGTGGGAGAGATCGCGCACCAACTCCTTGGGCTGACCATCCAGGGCTTCCATCAGGGCAGTGAGCTCCTGGCAGGAGCGCTGCTCATTGAAGCGATAGCTGTTGAGAAAAAGAACCTGAATCTTTCGCTCCTTTACCACCTCCGCCATCATTTGTCGGGGGCCAATGGTGTTGAGAATCTTGCGGGGATAGTTGACGGCCATCGGCGGACTTTGGGTGGTCTCTGTAGGCATGGATGGTAACGGGATCAAGCCACAACAGCGGGCTCGATGGACATAGGGTGAGAAACCGCGCCCCAGCTCTCCCTGCCCCGTGAGTGCTCCTCCCCCCCTCATGGTGCTGGGCACCAGCAGCGGAGCAGGCAAATCCCTAATGAGCGCCGCCCTCTGCCGGGTGCTGCAGCGCCGGGGGGCCATCCCTGTGCCCTTCAAGGGGCAGAACATGAGCAACAACGCCTGGGTGGATCCGGACGGGGGTGAAATGGCCTATTCCCAGGCCCTGCAGGCCTGGGCAGCCCAGTTGGAGCCGGTGTGCGCCATGAACCCGGTGCTCCTGAAACCCCAGGGCGACAGCACGAGCGAAGTGATCCACCTGGGGAAATCGGTGGGCCTCGCTCGGGCAGAGCACTACTACCGCGATTGGTTCCGGCCGGGGTGGAAAGCAATCCGCGAGGGACTCCGCCAGCTGCGGGAAGCCCATCCCCAGGGCCAACTGGTGTTGGAGGGGGCCGGCAGCCCCGTGGAGGTGAACCTCCAGGCCCGCGACCTCACCAACCTCCGCCTAGCCCAGTATTTACGGGCCAACTGCCTCCTGGTGGCGGACATCGAACGGGGTGGGGTGTTTGCCCAGGTGGTGGGCACCCTGGCCCTACTACGCCCCGTGGAACGGCCCTTGATCAAGGGGGTGCTGATCAATCGCTTCCGGGGCCGGCGCGAGCTCTTTGATTCGGGACGCCAGTGGCTTCAGGAGCGCACGGGGGTGCCGGTGCTCGGGGTGATGCCCTGGCTGGAGGAACTCTTTCCGCCGGAGGATTCGCTGGATCTTCTGGAACGCCGAAGCAGGAGGGGGCCTGCCGCCTTGGAGATCGTGGTGCTGCGGCTGCCCTCCTTGAGCAACTTCTCCGATCTCGACCCATTGGAAGCGGAGGCCACGGTGCGCCTGCGCTGGGTCAGCCCCGGACAGGAACTGGGCTGCCCCGATGCGGTGGTGGTGCCCGGCAGCAAGCAGACCCTCCGCGATTTATCCGTCCTGCGCACAAGCGGCCTGGAGCATGACCTGCGCCATTACGTGGCCCAGGGAGGGCAGGTGTTTGGCCTCTGCGGGGGTTTGCAGATGCTGGGGCAAGAGATGAACGACCCCAAGGGCCTCGAAGGGTGCGGCAGCGGGCACAGCATGGCGGGATTGGGCCTCCTGCCCCTGCGCACCCACTTCGGATCCGCCAAGGTGCTCAGGCAGTGCCGCAGCGGCGCCCTCTGGCCCCCAGCTCGCGTTGGCGCCAATGAGCCCGTGGCCATCGAGGGCTTCGAGCTGCACAGGGGGGTGAGCACCCTGGTGCCGCCGCGCGACGCCAGCAGCTACCAAACCCTCTGCACCGATCCCGATCTGGGGTGGGTGCAACACCATGGGGAGCAGGGGGGCCTGGTGGCTGGCACCTATCTCCATGGCGTTTTCGAGAGCGGCCCCTGGCGGCGGCGCTGGCTCAATCACCTGCGGGAGCGCAAGCGACTCGCCCCCCTCAGCGAAGACCTGCCCCACCACAGCCGCCAGCGGGAAGCCCTGCTGGATCGCCTGGCCGATGCCTTTGAAGAGCATGTGAACCTGGCCCCCCTGCTCTCTGGAACGATGCACCCCCGTGGCTGAAACCAACTGCACTCGCATCCACTGGCCCAATGGCACCATCTCCTGGGTGGCGGCGGGCACCGACTGGCTGGAGGCGGCGCAAGCGGCCCAGGTGTTGATTCCCACGGGCTGCCTGGGGGGCAGCTGCGGGGCCTGCGAAATCACGGTGAACGGCGACACGTTGCGGGCCTGCCTAGCCGTTGTGCCCTCTTGCGACGGTGGGGAACTCACCGTGGAGATCTGGTCGGATCCAACCTGGTGAACTTGCCCCTGGTGTCCCACCCGGCCTACTCAACTCCTCTTCCAGAGGAGCATCGGTTTCCGATGGCCAAATTCAGGCTCCTGGTTGACCATCTCCGCAGGCTCGACCTGCTCAGGGAGCACCATCTGCACCAGCCCCTCCCCGTTCCGCGGCGCTGGCTGGAGCTGGTTCACCCCCGCGCCTACCACGAAGCCTTTGCCCGCCATCGGTTGAGCCCGGCCGAGGCCAGACGGATAGGCTTGCCAGCCACTTCTGGAGTGATTCGCCGGAGCTGGCTGGCCGTGGGGGGAACGGTGCTGACGGCCCGCCTGGCCCTGCAGCACGGATTGGCCTGCCATCTGGCAGGAGGCACGCACCATGCCCATGGAGCCGTGGGAAGCGGCTTCTGCATTTTCAATGATGTGGCTGTGGCAGCCCATGTGCTTCTCGCCGAAGGGCTGGTGGAACGGATCCTGGTGGTGGATCTGGATGTGCACCAGGGAGATGGCACGGCAAGCCTGTTTGCTGACGATCCGCGGGTGTTCACGTTCTCGGCCCATGCCGAAAGCAATTTCCCCCTGCGCAAGGCAAGGAGTGATTGTGATCTCCCGCTCCCGGATGGGATGGAGGACGAGCCCTACCTGGCTGCGGTGGGGGGGTTATTGCCCGATCTGCTAAGCCAGGTGCGGCCCAACCTGGTTTTTTACAATGCAGGCGTAGATCCCCACCGCCAGGATCGCCTCGGACGGCTCTCTTTAAGCGACGTTGGACTCCTGCAAAGGGAGCGCATGGTGCTGGAAACCTGCCTGCGGCAGAGGATTCCTGTGGCCACGGTGATTGGGGGCGGGTACGACGCCCTTGCACCCCTGGTGGAGCGCCATGGACTGGTGGTTCGCGCCGCCGCGGATGCATCCCTTCTCCACCATCTCTAAGGGGCCAATACCTCACACCCTGCTGTCAAGCCGCCAATTGCTCGGGAAGAGAACCAATCGACGACACTTGCGAAAGAAGCTCCCGCAAGGCCTGTGCCCCCGCAGGGAAGCGCTGAAGCGTTTGCACGTAGCTGGAGATTCGCTGCACCTTGCTGGTGGAAAAGAGCACACAACCATCGGGATTGTTCAACAGGGCCCCGGTGAGAAGGAGGGCGGTGAGCAACTCAGGCTGCCGTGGGTCCATGTCCAGTTGTACGGCCCACCGAAACAGCAAGAGATCCAGGGTGGGTCTGTAACTAGCAGAGCGGAGAGGTGTGCGTAGCACGCTGTGGGTAAAGAGGGGAGATTGGGCCCTCTCCACAAACCAGGGGGTGTCGTGATTGAGAAGGTGGTCGGGAATCTGAACCACCCCACGGAACATGGGATGGTCGCTGAGAATCGCTCGAGAAGACTTGCGACCCGAAGCAATACCGTAGGCCCTGATCTTTCCTTCCACAACCAAGGATTCAAGAAGGGAAATGAAATCCTCGTCGAGATTGCCAGTCTGACATTCGTCTAACAAATAAACATCGATGTAATCCGTGCCCAGCTTGCGCAGGCTTTCCTCCAAACCATGACGAATGTCAGCCGGCTTGTAGGGACTCCCTGTACCGCGAGAGGAGGATCCAGGAGTTTCCTTGGAACTGAACGTTCTTCCCACAGGAAGGGCCTGGATCGCCCGGTTGGCCATGTCTTGATGCTGCGGACTCAACTGACTACAGACATGACGATTGATGGTTCGCGCAATCGGAAGGGCAGGCCTGAGCAAGGGATGGATGGAGGGGGGAAGCAGCCCGAATTTGGAGGTGATCGTGATGTCGCCCCGCCTGCAACGTGCAAAGGTGGCCAGCACCTCCTCTGCCAGCCCCATGCCATAGAGAGGAGCTGTATCAAAGTGCCTGACACCTAGATCAAAAGCCGTTTCCAGAAGACGCAGGCGACCGGCAGCGGTCATGGAGGACCCCATGATCCCAGAGGTTCCAAAACCGAGTCTGGAAAGTTGCTGCAGCGAAGAGAACGGGCGGCAGGGTTTGTGGGAGCTTTCTTCTGCCTTAAGGATCGAAAGCGACCGTCGCGGGGTTAAATCCGCACATAGAATGTTGGACTCTGGGGGCATTGCGGCTCAGGGGTAGCAGTCCTATCGCTGAAGGTACCGCCGTTCACAAAGTAAACAAGTCCTTCGCCATCCAAATCACCGGCATTTGCGCTGCATGAGCAACGACTGAATCAAGGCAAGGGCCCCATCTTGAAGTTGCAGGGTGCTCTCCAAGAGGAAATCGGCTCCAGCAGCGAGAAGCCCTTGTTCGTAGGCGCGGCGTCGGCTGAGTTGCTCCGGCGGATGCAAATGGGGCGGGGCAACCGCCAAGGCAAGAAAGCACTGATCCGGAACCCATGTGCGCGCACGGCACACCGTCTCCACGTCTGCCACCGTGTCGCCGAGGTAGGCCACAGGCGGTCCTTGCGGCCCCAGTGATTGACCGCGTTCATCAGCCATCCGGCCAGCCAAGTGCAAGAGCCCCGTGGGATCTGGCTTGTCCGGCGCCTCTCCCATGGCTACCAGCGGTGGATCCGAGAGCCCCAACCGTTCCTCCAGCAGAAATCTGGCGGAGGGTGGCTCCGCACCGCTCACAAAGCCCCAGGCCATCCCCGCCCGGGTGAGAGCGGAGAAAAAGTCAGGGTGAACCAGCAAGGTCTCCTCCCGAATGAACCCTGTCCATTGGGATGGCGGCCCATCAGGATCGGCCCCGAAATAGAAGCGGCTGAACACCTCCACCACCTCTGCATAGGCTGGTAGGACCTGGCGTTCCAAACCCCCTCTGCCACCAGCCGAACGGTGGCGGAGGATGAGCTCCAGGCTGGCCTCCCAATCGTTGTTCCAACAGCCTTCACCCTTGAGGGCATCGATGGTCGCCGGGTCGGGGCACCAGCCAGTGAAGTGTTGCACGGTGGCCCGGATCGCCCGCCGATAGCTCGCACTCACATCGCGGATCACCCCATCCAGATCGAACAACAGGATGGCCCGCGCTGGAGGGGTGACCAAGGGGGTGCTGGGCAGAGTTGGACGTCAATCGGACTGGTAGCCTAGTTGTTTGAACGTTGGCTTTGAGCGCAGAGATCCAAATGGCTCCAGAGAAAACCACACTGGAAACACCCATCGCCCTCGGGGAGGACGAGGCCGCTGAGGTGTTCGCTGCCGTGGATCCAACCCCAGGCCGGCCTGTGATGCGTGGGGGGAGTGCGGCTCTCGCCACGGCCACCATTGATGAGGACGGGGTGCCCTCGGGTTACACCCCCAAGCCTGACGAAGGGCGCTTCCTCCTCAAAATTCTTTGGCTGCCCGACAACGTGGCCCTTGCCGTCGATCAGATTGTGGGAGGGGGCCCCAGCCCCCTAACGGCCTACTTCTTCTGGCCGCGGGAGGATGCGTGGGAAACCCTCAAGGGTGAATTGGAGCGCAAGAGCTGGATCACCGACAACGAGCGCGTGGAGATTCTCAACAAGGCCACCGAGGTGATCAACTACTGGCAGGAAGAAGGTCGGGGCAAGAGCCTGGAGGAAGCCAAGCTGAAGTTCCCAGACGTCACCTTCTGCGGTACGGCCTAACCGAGTGGCTCATCCGAGTTGCTCATGTCGTGAGGGCATCCACCTCAAACTGAGCTGCGGCCTGTTCCGTTAAGGGATGGGTCCAGATCCCTTTTGCCAAAGGTGGAGAAAGTGTGTAAGTGTCAACTCCCAGGGGTGCCAGGGTAAGAATCTCCTCGAGGGAACGAAGGCTTGCCACCAACAGACGGGTGGTGGCGCCAACCCCATCTAAGCAGCGTTGCATCTTGCTCACCTCCGCACAGCCATCTGCGCCAGAATCGCTGATGCGTCCAAGATAGGGCGCTACATAGGTGGCTCCAAGACCCGCAGCGGCAAGCACCTGGGAAGTTCCGTAGCAGGCGGTGAGTGTCACCCGAACATCACGCGCCACCAATAAAGCAGCGGTTCGGAGCCCACCCTCCGTCAAGGGAAGCTTGATCAAGATTTGCTCTGGGGCGAGAGCAAGAAGGGCCTGGGCACGAAAGAAAAGTTCTTCAACGGTGGCACCCCAGGCCTGAAGATGCAACTCCTGACAGCCGAGGTTCAGAGCTCGATCGACAAGGTGGTCGAATGTCTCCATGCTGCAAGGCAACCCAGCACGCCGCAGTAGGGAGGGATTGGTGGTGATCCCGTGAAAAAGGCCGATAGACCAGAGGTCTTCCCAGTCCTGGACATCAGCTGAATCAATGAAAAAACGCAAAGCCAAGGTCGAGAGGGGCTCTGCTAAGGGAACAATCAGCTACCGCGACTAGCAGCAACCCTGGCCCGGGCATGGGCAAGGGCGTCCTGGGCTTTGAGTTTTTCTGGGCTGGGGTCTTTCCCCTCAAAAGCACTGGCCTCCTGCTCCGCTTTCTCGAACTCCCGTTCAGCGGTGGCCCGATCGATGGAGCTTCCGAGTTCAGCCCCATTCACCAAAACGGTGACTTCATTGGCCTCCACTTCAGCAAAGCCCCCCAGGAGGGCAATGGATTTCCAGGAGGACCCTTCGCGAAGGCGAAGAACGCCGCTGTCGAGCGCAGTCAGCATTGACACGTGGCCAGTTAGCACTCCCAGCTGGCCGGTGCTGCTGGGGAGGATGACTTCATCCACGGAACCATCGAACACACTCTGATCAGGAGCCAGAACACGCAGATTGAGGGTCATGGGTTCAAGCCTTCTTGGCGTCAGCGAGGATCTTTTCGGCCTTGGCCTTCACCTCATCAATATTGCCTACAAGATAGAAGGCAGCTTCCGGAAGAGCGTCCAGTTCACCGGCAAGGATCATCTGGAAGCCCTTGATGGTTTCTTCCAGCTTCACGTATTTGCCGGACATGCCGGTGAAAACTTCGGCCACGAAGAAGGGCTGGGAAAGAAACTTCTCAATCTTGCGGGCCCGATCCACGATGCGACGATCATCTTCAGAAAGTTCGTCCAAACCCAGGATGGCGATGATGTCCTGCAGTTCCTTGTAGCGCTGCAAGGTGCTCTGCACCGCACGGGCCGTGCGGTAGTGCTCATCTCCCACAACCGCAGGCTGGAGCATGGTGCTGGTGGAATCCAGGGGATCCACCGCGGGGTAGATGCCCTTCGAAGCCAGACCGCGGCTCAGCACGGTCGTGGCATCCAGGTGAGCAAAGGTGGTGGCAGGAGCCGGATCCGTCAGGTCATCCGCAGGCACGTACACGGCCTGGATGGAGGTGATGGAGCCTTCCAGAGTGGACGTGATTCGCTCCTGCAGCTCACCCACGTCGGTGCCAAGGGTGGGCTGGTAGCCCACGGCAGAGGGCATCCGGCCAAGCAGCGCGGACACCTCTGAACCGGCCTGAACAAAGCGGAAAATGTTGTCGATGAATAGCAGCACGTCCTGCTTGTTCACATCCCGGAAGTGCTCAGCCATGGTGAGGGCCGACAGGCCGACGCGCATACGGGCCCCGGGGGGCTCATTCATCTGGCCGTAGCAAAGGGCCACCTTCGACTTCGAGAGGTCGTCGGCGTTGATCACGCCAGATTCCTTGAACTCTTCATACAGATCGTTTCCTTCGCGGGTGCGCTCACCCACACCACCGAACACGGACACACCACCATGCTCTTTTGCAATGTTGTTGATCAGCTCCTGAATCAGAACGGTCTTGCCCACACCCGCTCCTCCGAAGAGGCCCACCTTTCCGCCCTGGCGATAGGGCGCCAGAAGATCAATCACCTTGATACCGGTTTCGAAGACCTTGGGCTTGGTTTCGAGCTCGGTGAGCTTGGGTGCTTCGCGGTGAATGGGAGCGGTCAGGGTGGTGCTGACTGGGCCCTTTTCGTCCACTGGCTCACCCAACACATTGAAAATGCGTCCGAGGGTGGCCTCACCCACCGGCACAGATATCGGTGCTCCCGTATCCAGCGCCTCCATGCCCCGCACCAAGCCATCAGTGCTGCTCATGGCCACGGCACGCACCCGGCGATCACCGAGCAACTGCTGCACTTCCGCAGTGAGAAGCACATCCTGGCCCGCGGAATTTTTTCCCTTAATGAGAAGGGCGTTGTAGATCCTGGGAAGCTTGCCAGCAGGGAACTCTGCATCGAGCACCGGCCCGATCACCTGCTTAACGATGCCAGTGGTGCCTTGAACGGCGGGTGCAGCGGCTGCCATAAAAAAAGAAAAGGCGGTAGGGCAGAGCGGATCCCCATGACCCGCTGAAGCGGCGCAACCTTACCACCGCACCTGACCGTGGGAGGGGGATCGCCTGATGGCGAGGCAGAACACTGGGGAGTTCGGTCACCCGCACACGGCAGGGGTACCGCCCACGGCACCCACCGGCATAGGTTGGCACTCGAAGGGCGTGAGTGCCAGGTTTGCTTCAAGGCCTGGATCGACCCCCTCCACAACGCCCGTTGTTTCTCTATCTCCCAATCCCATGGCAGCTGTTTCCCTCAGCGTCAGCACGGTCAAGCCCTTGGGCGACCGCGTTTTCATCAAGGTTTCTGAATCCGAAGAGCGCACCGCCGGCGGCATCCTGCTTCCTGACACGGCACAGGAAAAGCCCCAGGTTGGCCAAGTGGTCCAGGTGGGCCCTGGCAAGCGCAACGACGATGGCTCCCGCCAGGCTCCCGAAGTCAGTGTTGGCGATCGGGTGCTTTACAGCAAATACGCCGGCACGGATATCAAGCTCGGCTCTGAAGACTATGTCCTGCTCTCGGAGAAGGACATTCTCGCCGTCGTCAGCTGAGAAGAGAACCCATTAAGTCATCGTTCACCAAACCCTTCTAATCACAAGACAACCACCATGGCCAAGCGCATTATTTACAACGAACAAGCCCGCCGCGCCCTTGAGCGAGGAATTGACATTCTGGCCGAATCCGTTGCCGTCACCCTCGGCCCGAAGGGTCGCAATGTGGTGCTCGAAAAGAAATTCGGCGCCCCGCAGATCATCAATGACGGTGTAACAATCGCCAAGGAAATTGAACTCGAAGACCATATCGAGAACACCGGTGTTGCCCTGATCCGTCAGGCGGCCAGCAAAACCAATGACGCCGCTGGTGACGGGACCACCACGGCCACGGTGCTGGCCCACGCCATGGTGAAGGCCGGTCTGCGGAACGTGGCTGCGGGCGCCAATGCGATCACCCTTAAGCGCGGCATCGATAAGGCCACCGACTTTCTGGTGAGCAAGATTGAAGAGCACGCCCAACCCATCAGCGACAGCAACGCCATTGCCCAAGTGGGCACGATCTCCGCCGGCAACGACGAAGAGGTGGGCCGCATGATCGCCGATGCGATGGACAAGGTAGGCAAGGAAGGCGTTATTTCCCTGGAAGAAGGGAAGTCGATGACCACCGAGCTGGAGGTCACTGAGGGAATGCGGTTTGACAAGGGCTACATCTCCCCTTACTTCGCCACCGACACCGAGCGCATGGAGGCGGTGCTGGACGAGCCCTACATCCTGATCACCGATAAGAAAATTGCTCTGGTGCAGGACCTGGTGCCCGTGCTCGAGCAGATTGCCCGCACCGGCAAGCCCCTCCTGATCATTGCGGAGGACATCGAGAAGGAAGCCCTGGCCACCCTGGTGGTGAACCGCCTGCGCGGTGTGCTCAACGTGGCCGCCGTTAAAGCCCCTGGCTTCGGAGATCGCCGCAAAGCGATGCTCGAAGATATTGCGGTTCTCACCAATGGCCAGCTGATCACCGAAGATGCCGGCCTGAAGTTGGAAAACGCCAAGATCGATTCCCTGGGCACCGCCCGTCGGATCACGATCAACAAGGACACCACCACCATCGTGGCTGACGGCAACGAAGCCGCGGTGAAGGCCCGCTGTGAGCAAATCCGCTCCCAGATGGAGGAAACCGATTCCTCCTACGACAAAGAAAAGCTCCAGGAGCGTCTGGCCAAGCTCAGCGGTGGCGTGGCCGTGGTGAAGGTGGGTGCTGCCACCGAAACCGAGATGAAGGACAAAAAGCTGCGCCTGGAGGATGCCATCAACGCCACCAAGGCGGCCGTTGAGGAAGGCATCGTTCCCGGTGGTGGCACCACGCTGGCCCACCTGGGTCCCGTCCTGGAGGAATGGGCCGCCGCCAACCTCTCTGGCGAAGAGCTGATCGGCGCCCAGATCGTTGCCCTCTCTCTGAATGCCCCCCTGAAGCGCATCGCTGAAAATGCAGGCGCCAACGGAGCCGTGATCGCTGAGCACGTGCGCAACAAGCCCTTCAATGAGGGCTACAACGCCGCTACCGGTGAGTATGTCGACATGCTGGCTGCCGGCATCGTGGATCCTGCCAAGGTGACTCGCTCCGGGCTGCAGAATGCCGCCTCCATCGCTGGCATGGTGCTCACCACAGAGTGCATCGTGGCCGATCTGCCAGAGAAGAAGGAAGCAGCCCCTGCCGGTGGTGGCATGGGCGGCGGCGACTTCGACTACTGATCGTCCAGCGAGCGTGGGGGTGGATTCACCCCCATCTCTGCAGGGGAGGGCGGCAACCCTCCCTTTTTTTGCGCCATTCACCCCAGGCCATGCCGTCAAGGCTGTGGCTAGCGACGCCCAGCAGGATTGTTAAAAGACTCCTAAAGGCCTCCACGACCAGCCAGGCACAGAACGCCGCCAACTAGCATGGAAGAAGTGTCATTCGTGGCAACCAGGCCTCAAGAATCTCCCAATCAAGATACAGACAACATGACGTCACTCCAGCCTCAATCCTGGAAAGCCAAACTGGCGGACCAAATCCCAGCCCAGATGGCAGAAGAAATTGACACCTTTGAAAACCAAATGGTGCTTCGCTGCCAAGGGAAGATTGAGGACAAGGTTTTTGCCGAATTGCGATTGCGGCGAGGGGCCTACGGCCAGCGTTACGACAATGGTTTTCGTCACGACGGTGAACAGACCCAGGAGATTGCCTTTCCCCATCCAGAGCTGACCAAAGGACCGGAAACCAAGTGGGAAGCTCCGGGGATGCAACGGATCAAGATCCCCTACGGCGGCCTGAGCGCTGAACAGATGGAAGTATTGGCTGATATTGCTGAGGAATACTCAGACAACATCCTGCACGTCACCACCCGCCAGGACTTTCAGCTGCACTTCATTTCGCTAGAAGACACCCCTGACATGCACCGCCGGCTGGCGGCCGTCGGAATCACAACCCGGGAAGCATGCGGCAATTCCGTTCGCAACGTCACCGCATGCCCCCTGGCAGGGGTCTGCAGGGATGAGGCTTTTGATGTGACAGGTTATGCGATGGAAACAGCCAACTACTTCCTTGGTCACAGAGACGTTCAGGATTTTGGCAGGAAATTCAAAATCGCCTTTTCCGGTTGTGCCCAGCACCCCTGCGGGCTCACCTACATGCATGATCTGGGCTTGATTGCCACGAAGCGCATCAAAGATGGCAAAGAGGAATTGGGCTTTGAACTCTATGTTGGCGGGGGGCTTGGGGCCGTTCCCCACCTGGCAAAGTTGTTAGATGATTTTGTGCCTGCGGAGGAATTACTGCCGCTCTCCCAGGCGATTGCAAGGGTGTATGCCCGCCTAGGGGAAAAGAAAAACCGCAATAAGGCTCGCATCAAGTTTCTCGTTCAAAAGCTGGGCATTGATGAATTTCGTCGCTTGGTGAAGGAAGAGCGGAGCCTCCTCGAACAGGACCCGGAATGGACGGAGTGGTTGACGACGATCCCTCAATACACCGAGTCTGGGCTCCCCAAACCAGCTTCCGAAGGCCAAACGATTGACCTTGGCGAAGATGGCGCTGCTTTTGAGCTCTGGAAATCCACCAACATTTACAAGCAACGGCAGGAGGGTTTTGTTTGCGTCACCATTAATTTGCCCCTCGGCGATCTGACGGCACCACAGATGAGGGGCTTGGCAGATGTGGCAAAGCGTTTCACCCCCGATGCCACGCGTACCACCGTGGAGCAAAACCTCCTGCTGCGCTGGGTTCACCAGGCCGATCTACCTGCGATCTATCTGGCGCTCAAAGCCATCAATCTCCACACGCCGGGGGCAGAAACCATTGCCGATGTGACGGCCTGCCCGGGCACAGACACCTGCAAGCTGGGGATTGCCAGCTCACGAGGGTTGGCCGGAGAACTTCGACAACGCATTGCAATCAAGGGCTGGCAATACGACGAAGCCGTGAAGGACATTCGCATCAAGGTGAGCGGCTGTTTCAACTCCTGCAGCCAGCACACTGTGGCGGAGATTGGCTTCTATGGCTCCAATCGCCTGGTGGATCGCCATCGGGTGCCCCACCTCCACCTCATCCTTGGAGGCGAGTGGGATCGCAATGCCATCCAATATGGCCAATCCTTGGGAGTCATTCCCACTAAACGTGTGCCGGAGGTTGTGGACTTTCTCCTGGATCTCTATTTGAAGCAAAAGCATAAAGACGAAAAGTTTTCCGCCTTTGTGAATCGTTTTGGCAAAAAAGAAATCAAAGAGCGGGTTCAACCCTTCACAGAAGTTCCCCCCTATGCCGTCGATCAATCGTTCTACACCGATTGGGGCGATGCGCGGGAATACACCATCGGTGATATCGGCATAGGAGAATGTGCGGGTGAAGTGGTCTCCTTAACCAACTTTGACGTGGCCATAGCAGAAAGCCTGAATTTTGAGGCCACATTGCTGCTGGAAGGTGGAGGCCAGAATGGCAACGTGCAGAAGGCAGCCGATAAGGCCCTGGCGGCGATGTTGAAGGCAGCACAGGCCCTCCTCAAGGTGCCTGATGTGGACATTCCAGACGAAGCAGAAATCATTGTGCGCGATTTCCGCCAATACTTTTACGATACTGAACTTTTCTTTGACCCCTTTGTTCGTGGCAAATTCGCCAGCTACCTCTTCAATGCCTACGACAACCGGCAGGTGCCAGCCTCCCTCGACCGAGCGAAGCAATCCGTGGAAGAGGCCCGCCTGTTCATTGAGGCCGCCTATGAATGCCACTCCCGCATGTTGCAGTCTGGTCTCGCGTCTACGGAAGCCTTCCATCGGTGGTTCAGGAACGGCAAACCGGTGAGCAGCTAACGGATCTTCTCACCGGTCTAACTTTTTTCAACCCTGAACCCACGTCACGCTGAACAATGGATGTCGAGCGCTTTTGTCTCAAATTTCCCGCCTACCCAAGTCAGGTGGATACAGCTGCGTTCATCCCCATATTCCATGAGTGGATCCGCGTCAAAAGAATCCCTGGAGCCCTTATTGATGTGGCGGACTATCGGCACGTGCCAGAGGGGCCTGGCATCATGTTAATTAGTCACGAAATCAACTACGCCATGGAGCATGGCGGGGGGCAGTTTGGCCTTTCCGCCCAGCGGAAATTGGGAGGTGGGGCCACCCACAAGGAGCGAATCGTGGATCTGGCCAAACGACTGGCCCTTGTTGGTTCACTCCTGGAAACAGATGACCGACTGGAGGGACAACTGAGGTTGGAAGGTGAACAATTCACTTACGTGGCCAACGATCGATTGCGGCTACCCAACACAGACGATGGCTTTGCCTCGCTCAAGCCCGATCTCGAAGCCGCTGCGCTTTGCCTTTACAACGGTGCACCCGTGTCCGTCTCCCGAGTGGCCAATGATCCCCGCGATCGCCTAAGCGCCGTTGTGGAAACCACTGGAACGGTGGATCTCTCTTCTCTGATTTAGTCCATCAGGGGCAACCCGAAGCCTTGAGCAACGAACTCAGTTGATCGGCCTGCTCAGCCAACCCAGCCCCCTGCTGGGTGTAGAACACAAACCCCTTTTGATTGCGATAGCGAGTTGGCTTGGAGCCTCTCAATCCTTGCTCCGCCTCATGACGGCAGCGGTTCCATGCTGCGAAATCGAACGACTCCAGTGGGACATAGCCCAGATCCTTAGCGTTGGCGGCTTCCGCTTTCCGGGCCAAATCGGGGCAGATCTTGCCCCGTAGGGAGCGCAACAGGGCGATTTCTTGATCCATTGCCCCAGAAGCGAGGCCATCCCGTTGCGTTCGCATCAGACGACAAGCTTGGAGATCTGCCACTTGAGCCCACCCCGGCATAGAGGAAAGGGCCACAAACACGCTCACTGTTAGCCACTTAAGAACCAGGGACTACCTCCTGCAGCAGGGTCTGGAGAGCCGCTGGTGGAGTGACCCGAATGGCAGAGTCGCGCTGCAACTCTCGCTCAAGCATGCGGATGCGGCTGTTGCGTAAACAATATTTGCAGCCACCGCTGGTTTGCAGGTGCTTCTCCGGAGTGATGGAGATCAACTTCACTGGATGAAGTGTGCAACGAATTTGAATGGGAGTTTTATAACTTTTATAGACAATCAAACTGTAGTCATAATGATCAGCAAAGCGGGCCCGGGCACGTTGCAAAAACGTGTCTTGGCTAATGGGACTCCCCATCTTTTCTCAAGATCCCACAACAGTTACAAATTTTCGCAGATTTCCCACATTCTGGAGCTGCCGGGCACCTTCCGCAATGGATCGTCACGGCAGATCTACGCGGAGACGGGCGCAAACAGAAGGGCCACGCCGTTGTTGCAGTAGCGGAGGCCGGTGGGCCTTGGACCATCCTTGAACACGTGGCCCTGATGGCCCCCACACCGCCGGCAATGGTATTCCGTGCGCGGCACCAGAAGTTTGTAATCCACCTTGGTCCCCACCGCCCCTGGAAGGGGCTGCCAGAAACTGGGCCAGCCCGTGCCACTGTCGAACTTCGCCTCCCCCTTAAACAGGGAAAGCCGACAGCCTGCACAGCGATAGACCCCTGCACGCTTCTCCTGATTCAGGGGGCTGGAGAAGGGGGGCTCGGTGCCCTCCTGCCGCAACACCCTGTAGGCCTCTGGAGATAAACGTCGTCTCCACTCCGCTTCGCTAAGGGCCCACCGCGGATCCGTGGCCTTGGAAGCCGCATCCGCTCGGCGGGGCCGGGCCCAGAGGGGCCAAGAACCACCCAGGCCCGTCGCGATGGCCCGTAGGCCGGAGTGGAGGAAGGCACGACGGGACTGGCTCACGGAACCTAGCCCACCCAACCAGCGCTGAGAATAACGGCTAGCACCAGGAATAGGGCCATGAGGGTCCAGGAAATGCGGTTGAGGGTGGCCTCTGCACTGCGGGCACTGGTGAACATGCCACTACTGCCGGATACCAAACCTCCCAGGCCATCGCCTTTGGGACTGTGCAAAAGGATGCTGATGACGAGCAAGATGCCGCTCATCATCCAAAGCCAAGAGAGCGCAGATTTAAGCATCTATCCACATTAAGGGTCAGACCCGCACTTTCTGAGAAGGCCGATCTGCGGAGAGGGGAACGGCTGCAGGGAGGATGAGGGATTCCCCGCTCATGCGCTCCGGCTTTGGCAGACCAAGGATTGCGAGCAGGGTGGGGGCGATATCGGCAAGCCCGCCGCCCTCGCGTAACTTGACGTCGGTTCCGTGGCCAGGAACCTGGCGCTTTTCCCCTTCCACCAGAACGACAGGAACGGGGTTGGTCGTATGGGCCGTCCAGGGGCGACCATCTGGGCCCTGCATTACCTCGGCATTTCCATGGTCGGCAGTGATGAGCAAGGTGCCCCCCATGCGCGTCGTTGCTTCCATCAGCTGACCAACACAACGATCGACCATGGCGACAGCTTCAGCTGTGGCTTGCATCTGACCGGTGTGGCCAACCATGTCGGGATTGGCGTAATTAATCACCACGAGGGAATAGATCCCTTTGTTGATCGCCGCAATACAACTCTCGGTGAGTTTCGCCGCGGACATGGCGGGTTCCATGTCGTAGGTGGGTACTCGCGGCGAAGGCACGAGATGGCGATCTTCACCAGGGAAAGCCTGCTCAATGCCCCCATTCATGAAGTAAGTGACATGGGGATATTTTTCCGTTTCAGCCGTGCGGAACTGGCGCAGTCCATTTTCGGACACGACCTGGCCCAGCAAACCGTCCAGGGATTCCGGCGGAAAGGCAACGGAAACTGGCAGGCCATGCTCGTATTGGGTGAAGGTGACGAGATGGAGTGGGTCGATGCGTTCGCGAGGAAAACCCTCAAAATCGGCACAGACCAGGGCGCGAATCAGCTGCCGAACCCGATCGGGCCGGAAGTTGAAACACACCAAACCATCCCCGGGCTCCAGCAAGGTGGGCTCGAACCGCACCGGTTCCAGAAATTCATCGCTGATGTTCTGGCCATAAGCTTCAGCCAAAACCTCTTGAGGGGAGTGGCTGCTAAGGGAGCTGGGCTCCGTCAGCAGGAGATAGGCCTTTTCCGTACGCTCCCAGCGGTGATCCCGATCCATGGCCCAATAACGGCCACAAAGGGTAGTGATTTCTCCGACCCCAGCCTCCTTGATCAGAGCTGCAAGCCGCTCCAAAAAATCCGGACCGCTGGTGGGCGGCGTATCGCGACCATCTGTGATGACGTGGATGCAAACCTTGTGCAGGCCGCGTCCAGCGGCCCAGCGAAGGAGCCCACCGAGATGATCCAGGTGACTGTGGACCCCACCATCGGAGCAGAGGCCGAGAAGGTGAAGAGGACGGTTGTTGGCGATCAGGGTGTCTGCCAGGGCGTTGAGGGCCGGGTTGCGGGCCAGGCTGCCGTCGCGAACGGCCTGGGAAATCCTCACCAGTTCCTGTCGAATGATGCGACCCGAACCGATTGTGAGATGCCCCACCTCTGAATTGCCCATCTGATCATCAGGTAGACCTACGGCACCCCCACTTGCCGCGATCAGGGTGTGGGGATAGGCCTCCCAAAGAGCATCCATCACAGGGGTGTCGGCTGCGGTGATGGCGTTGAACTTGCTCTGGGGGCTGTATCCCCATCCATCCAAGATGGCCAAGACGACAGGCGCCACATGGGGAGCGTCAGTGAAATGAAGCACCGGTGTGGCTGCCTTATGAAGAGCCTGATCGGAAGGAGGGATTGAATTCACCCTAAGCCTGCTCGCTGATGGATCCTCATCCACGCCAAAACTACATCCAGGCCCTCCAGAAGGCCGGAATGGGTCAAAAAGCGTCAGGCTTTGGGAACATCGAATCGAAAAAGCCTCCCCCTAGCATCGTCATCCGATTGCAGAGCGATCTGCTTGGCCCATCCCACTTCCGAGCCTGGCTCCCGCATCGAAATCCTCTCCTCTCAGGAACTGGGACGCACCCTGGATCGCCTGGCGTCCCAGGTGCTGGAGTCTGCCGCAGAGACTGAAGACCTGCTGCTTCTGGGGATCCCCACCCGGGGGGTGGCCCTGGCCAAGGTGCTCTCCGAGAGGCTCAGTGCCATTGCAGGACACCCCGTTCCCCATGGCAGCCTGGATCCCACTTTTCACCGGGATGATCTGGCGCGGGTGGGAACACGATTGGTGGAGGCCACCTCCCTCCCAGAAAGCGTGGATGGACGCCTTGTGGTGTTGGTCGATGACGTGATCTACACCGGCCGCACGGTGCGGGCCACTTTGGAGGCCCTCCAGTCCTGGGGACGTCCCAGGAAAGTGCAGCTCGCCGTCATGGTGGATCGTGGACATCGCGAACTCCCCATACAGCCGGATTTCTGCGGGCGAGTGGTGCCGACATCACGGCAAGAATCAATCCAGTTATGCCTTAGGGATGTGGATGGGGAAGAGGGGGTATTTCTCCTTCATCCCTAAGTCGGGCCATCGATCAGACCTTTGTGAGTTCGTCTGCCCGAAAGTGGGCTCGAAACTTGCCGAAGGCCACAATCACGGGAAGGGTGGCGCTAACCGGTCGCCCTTTCCAACCGTCGATCACAGTCACCACTTCCCCCTGCTGACCCTGAAGGTCAAAGGGCTCTCCCCGATGCTCGGGATGGGTGTAAACGATCACATTGGAACTCACAGTCACACGATCACCCGGCTGCATACGCCCTCCTGAATCGGCGTCATCTTGTCACGGCCCCAGCTTCATTGCCGAGCCGAGCAGAACCCAGGTGGATTCAGCGCTCGCAGGTGGCCTCAGGGCCCTTGTCTTCGATCCGGCCCCCCAGGGCTCGGCAGGCCTCGGAGAACGCCTGCCAGTCAGGCACCCCAGCCGCCACCCGTTTCTTGACAAGCTCATCCAGGCGCTTCACAGGAATGGCATAGGGCAGAGGACCGTGGACCTTGACCCGATTCTTTTCCACCTTTGCCAAACCAGCCTCCACGGTTTGACGGAGGGGGAGACTGATCTGCCGCCAGTAAGGATGGCTGAGGCCATTGAGGGCAGAGAGGGCCTCCCACCACTGCCCCTTGGCCGCCAGGTTGCGGGCCTGCTCCACATCCGCCTTGTTCTTGCCCCAAGTCTGCTGGAACTGGTTCACCATGGCTGCAACCCCAGGATCCCCTCCGACCGTATCGGTGAGCCGCAACAAGGCTAGGGACTGCTCCAGATCCCCCCTTTCAAAGGTTTGCAAGGCAAGCCTCTGCAACCCTCCCTTCCACTGCCGCAGACGTTCAATGTCTTTGGCCGTTGCGGCCTTGGAATTCACCAACTCCTGCTGCACACGCAGGGCCTGGGCCTGTTTCTGCCCCTGCCACAATCGCTCCGCCGCTTCACGCCGACAACGACCGTTATCTTCGGTTGCTGGGCCCGGCACCCACTCCAGAAATTGGAGACGGCGCTCCAGCCTTAGACACTCCTCGATCCGCTGATCGGCAGAGGCGACCCTCAACTGTTGGGTCAACTGCTGCTTCCACACCCACAATGCGGAGGTCCCTAGGGAGATCACCAACAGGGGCAGACCCACCCAACGATGAACACGGGACAGAGCCCTCGAGACTTCATCCGCCAAGGCTCACCTCCATCGGAGCTGTTGCACTCAAGCAGAAGAAAACGGTCAACGCACCGTTCCCACCACCAGTTTGGGCAAAGGGGTTCCCGCCAGCAAATCCACCCCCTCCATCACCAGTTCAGCCCGGCCGTTGATGGAGAAGCGCAAGCGCAGCCGGTCTACGCCTGCTCCGCCGGCTGGAGAGAGCAGCAACCTCAGGGGTGGTTCCGCCCAGGGCCGCACGGGAGCGGCTCCGTCCCGACGGGAACGAATCACAGGCATCCCATCTTCAAACACCACCTCGGCCCGTTCCTGGGGTATGGGCTCCCCAAACACCAGCTCCAGGGCAGGCTGGCCCTCTTCACTAGAGGCCAGCACCAGCTCCAGGGGTTGGGGTGTGGGCCAGAGCTGCCCTGCTTGAAACAAGGGATGCCACAGGTGACAACGGCTGCGTTGATCCCAGAACCGCAAGGACACCCCCCGGCTCAGCACATCTTTGATCTGGACACCTGGCGTGAGAGCCAGAGCACCCATCGCAATCGCCTCCACTGGGCGATCGTCCCGCAGGGGCACCCCCGGTAAAGCCTGCTGAAGAAGCCGGCGCAACCATGGGATGCGGCTGCTGCCGCCCACGGGGAGAACGGCATCGAGCTGAGACAGATCCAGGCCATGGCGCCGAGCAGCCGCCCCCATCGCCTCCAGCAGCTCCCCAATCACGGTTGCCAGTCCTTGGTCGTGCAACAGCTGCTCAAATCGGGAACGGCTCAGGCGGAGCTCAACGGGAGCGCCGGAAGGGAGGGTCACGATCCGATAAGCCTCCTCCTCGGTGCTCAACCCACACTTGAGGGCCTCTGCCGCGGCCAACAGCTCCCCAGACAGGGAATACCCCGGACAGAGGGCCCCTGTGATCCAGCGATCCAGATCACGCCCACCCAGGGGCACTCCAGCCTTGCCCAGCACCTTTGCCGTGCGCAAGCGTTGGCCACTCTGCGTCAGGTCCCTGCCGGCAAAGCGCAACAGTTGGGCCACCGGTGCCGAACGGCCCTCCCCCCCCTCCAAGGCCACCAGGGACAGGTCCAGGGTGCCCCCGCCAAAATCAACCACCAGCACCTTGCTACCCGGGGAAAGGCCGCAACCGATGGCCGCCGCGGTGGGCTCATCCACAAGGGCAATCTCCGGCACTGGCAGAGACTGGCTCACCTGCTGCAGCCAGCGGCGGTACCCCCCATAGGCATCGACAGGGGCGGTCAGGATCAGGCGGCTGGGCTCCAGGTCGGCTGGAAGGGCCTCCCAGATGTGGCGCAGGAATAGGGCTCCGGCCTCCTCTGGTACCAACCAGGCCGAGGGGGAGGAAGGCTCTCCCGATGCCGGTCCGCTCTGGGGAACACCGATCCAGCGCTTGAAATCGCGACATAGCCCAGGAGCAGCGGAATCGGCCAGGCCTGCCTCCACCACCTGGCGGCCGATTAGGGGCTTGGGGTGGCCGGGATGGCTCTGCCAGAGCAGGCTCGGCACCACGGGAGGATTGCCTTCGCTGTAAGGAGGAAGGGGCAACAGGGTGGGGGTGCCCCGTTCCTCCTGCCAGGCCACCACGGTGGTGGTACTACCGAGGTCAATGGCAAGGGTTCCCGGCATGGGTGGGTGGACTGCTCAGGAAGGGACTGATTTAGTGTGAACGAAATAAGACGTTGTCTGATGCAGAGCGGAGCCGATCTCAACCCCAAGGAGCTGGCCCAGCGGGCTGAGAGCCTGATCCGTCATGCCAGCAACCGCTATCTCACCACCGTGCGCATTGCTTACAGGGCCAAGCAACGGCGTTTCGATGATTTTGATGGCCTGCTGGATGAATCCATGATCAAACCCGTGCAGCGGGCAATCGTGGAGCTCAGCGACGAGCAGGACCAGCCCGATCTGCTGCCCGGCTGATTGCCGTGTTGGAAAGGGAAGGCGAAGGCTGGCGGTTGGCCTGGGATCGTCAGCGCGACCCTTTTCCTTTATTGATTGGTGGAGAGGGCTGGGCCAGCGAGCTCACCGCTGTTGAAGGCCGTGCTCTGTTCAAGGCCATGGAGGCCCTGAGAGACCAGCACGGCAACCTGAGGGCCTCGCTGATGGAGGAGGAAACGATCTGCCTGGAATTCCAAGGCAGCACGGAGGAGCCTGGGAGCGACCTGTGGGTGACCCTCGAGGGGGATCGCCAGGACTGGGCGCTGCGTTTTGTGTTGCAACCCGGCCCAGGGAAGCGGGCTTTGGAGGGAAGTTGGTCACAGAAAGCAGCAGCTGGTTTCCTGCAGGCCTGCAGCGATTTCGATTTGCTCAAACCAGCGTGCTAGGGGGGGGCTGTCGACCCATAAGACCCGCCCTAGCCGAGCACTGATAAGCAAACCTGATAGATATTCTTCTCCCCATTCTCCCCCCAACGAAGCGAGGGGTTTTCCAGGATTTTTCCCAGGCCCAAGCCTGGCAGGGCAACAGATGGCAAGGGTCTTGTGGAAAACATCGCCAGGAGTCCTTTCCCGGCTTGACGAAACGCTCCGAAGCCCCCATCTCGGATCTGTACTGCCGATGGTGGCTTCGCAACCCTCTTAAGTACTGCGGTCTTTCCTTAAGACATCTCGCCGGTCCCGAGTTTCTTCACATTTGACTCTGACTCCAAGCTGTGGAGAAGTGGTGGGGCATTGGAGAGCAACGTTGATGGTCGGGAGCCGTGGGGAGCGTGGAGAAGGGAACGAGCAAGTCGAAGGAACGGTGAGCCTGATGGCGGAGGTGCCCGAGTCGCTTCTGACCTCGATGCGCACCTTCATTGATCACCACCCCAATTGGGATCAATATCGTCTTGTTCAGGCTGCTCTAGCAGGCTTTCTGGTGCAGCACGGCTGCCAGGACCGGGCCGTGACCCGTTGTTACCTGGCCAATCTGTTTCCAGGTCAAAGCCGGTTCCATGGTTCAACCCATGAGACGCCCCGGAAGCTGCGACTCCATAACGATCAGGGGAGGAAACCGGAGCGTCAGACCGATTGGGAGGCGGCCTAGGGCTTGATGCCAAGGAGGGCATAAATTCTGCAGGCGCTGGGCTCGCCTACTGGCAGAATGGATAACCGATTTCCCCGGCGCACCACCGCCAGCTCCTCCTCCCCAAAGGATTCGCGCAACACCTCCAGGGAAAGGAGCTCAGGAAAGGTGCGGAGATAACGCAACCGCACGCAATCCCATCGGGGGGTATCCCGGTGGGACTTGGGGTCGAAGTATTTCGACTCGGGATCGAACTGGCTGGGATCCACCAGGGCTGTTTCCACCACTTCCATCAATCCCACAATTCCCGGAGGTGTGCAATTCGAGTGATAGAAAAAGGCCCGATCCCCCACCTGCATCGCCCGCATGAAGTTGCGCGCCTGGTAGTTGCGGATCCCATCCCAGAGAGTGGTTCCCTCCTGCTCCAGGTCCCCGATGCTGTAGGCCTCGGGCTCGCTTTTCATCAACCAATGGGGCGGCAGGCGACTCATAGGGCCTCCACCAGCTGGCGGAAATGGTCGCCCCGGGCCTCGAAGTTGCTGTACTGGTCGAAGCTCGCGCAGGCCGGCGAGAGGAGCACGGTGCGGCAGCCCAGCCGCTGGGCCAGGCCCAGGGCTCTGTCCACCGCCTCCCCCAACCCTTCAGTGGCAGCCACGGTGCCGCCAAAGCCGCCGTCCGCCAGCAACCGGCCAAAGGCCTCCCGGGCCTCGCCGAACAGCACCACGGCCGCCGCCTGGCGCTGCAACTGGGCCAGCCAGCCCTTTGCCTCACCCTCCTTGGCCTGGCCGCCAGCCAACACCACCAAGGGCCCTTCCAAGGCCTTGAGAGCCACCTCCGCAGCGTCGTAATTGGTGGCCTTGCTGTCGTTCACCCAGGTGATGCCCCCCTGCTCCCGGATGCGCTCCAGCCGGTGGGGCACCCCGGGGAAGCTGCGGAAAGCGGCCTCCATTCCCGTCGGGCTCAGCCCCACCTCCAGGCCCACCGCCGCGGCCATCAACAGATTTTGCCGGTTGTGGGCGCCTGGCATGGCCAGGCTGTCGGCCCGCAGCAGGGGTCCTGCCGCGCTGTGCACCATCTCTCCTTCTACCCAAAGCGTTGGGGTGAGAAGGCCCGCCAGGGCCTCCCGGGGGCCGGCTGTGACCCACTGGGCCTGGTCCCAGCTGGCTGCATGGGCCCGCAGATCGGGATCATCCGCGTTGAGGATGCGGATGCCGGAAGCTTCCAGGAGGCTGCGCTTGATGGCCCGGTAGTGCTCCAGGGTGCCGTGACGCTCCAGGTGATCCGGGGTGAGGGTGGTCCACACGCCGATGCGGGGCGCCACCTCGGGAGAGGCCTCAATCTGATAACTGCTCAGCTCCACCACCAGCCATTGGGGCGACTGGCAACTCGTGAGGCGCTCCAGAGCGAGCTCGGCGGCGGAAAAGCCCACATTCCCGCACATGGGCGCATCCAGTCCGCCCTCCCCCAGCAGATGGTGCACCAGATGGGTGACGGTGGTTTTGCCATTGGTGCCCGTGATCCCGATCCAGGGGGTGGTGCCCCCGAGGGACTGCCAGGCCGGGGAGATCTCCCCCTGCACCCGAACCCCCTCCTGCCGGAGGGCTTCCAGAACCGGATGGTCGAACCGGATCCCCGGACTCACGATCACAGTCAGGGGGCGCGGCAGGGGAACAAAGGTGTCCAGGTGGAGGGGGGCAGCGAGCTGAACGTCGATCCCGTCCGCCCGCAAGCTGGCAGCCTGCGCCTCCAGGGCCTCACCAGAGCGGCTTTCCAGCAGAAGCACGGCGTGACCCTGGGCCTTCAACAACCGTGCGGCTCCAATCCCTGAACGACCCATTCCCACAACCACAAATGTGGAGGTGTTGTTCACGGCAGGGAGGGTCACAAGGCAGCCCTGAAGCGGGAAGTGGGCGATACTGGAATCGAACCAGTGACTCCTACCGTGTCAAGGTAGTGCTCTACCTCTGAGCTAATCGCCCCGGAGCAATCAGAACCCTGTGAACTGTTCTGATTCCATCAGGCCGACCTTAGCAGCCTCTCAGGGACGTTTTTCCCTCGCTGCCCAACAGGTTTGCAGATCTCTCATCGCCTCACCATCGCCACGCGCCACCGCCCCCGGAGGGTGGGAGTGGCTTCCGTGATTTCCAGTTCCCCCCGGCCTTCCAGTTGGAGACATTGGCCAGGGGTGAGAAGCAGGCTGGGGGAGGTCACCGGATTCCAGTCCAGGCGCAGGGCTCCCTGGCGAATCAACGTTCCCATGCGGGTGCGCGACACGCCAAACCCTGCAGACGCCAGCGCATCCACCCGCAGGGAGGCCTCAACGGTCTGCACAGTGCGGGGTAGCCGCTGCGGCGGACATTGCAGTTCAACCAGAGGTCGCACCTCAAACCGCACCTCCACACTGCGCACCTGGGCCAGGCAGCCATCGAGCCAGGCGGCCAGATCCTCGCTGATCACCCCCTGGGCACCCCGATCCCCCCGCAACCAGAGATCCCCCAGCTCCCCTGGGGACGCCCCGGCCTGGAGCAATCCCTCCCGCATCTCTGCAGAGGTGGCGGGATCGAAGAGAAAATTCCCGCTCACCTCCAATCCCTTCAATCCGGCCGAAGGAGCCGCATCGGTGGCCACGGTGTCCTGGCGCTGAAGCAGCAAGCGTCGCCGGAGCGCTCCTCCATAGCCCCCCTCACTGCTGTGGTGAAGATCACTCCTCTGGGCGAGAACTGCTTCTGCCTCCAGCAAAACAGGGGGATCCAGGAAGGGAGTCCAGCAGGGCTGCCAGGTGCGCAGCACCTGCTCAGCCGCACCACACACCCACTCCAGGGTCAGCGGCGGCAAAGGCTCTACAGGCTTGGTGCTCACCCTTCAACTCTCCCCTAGACGGACCACAGCTTTAGGCCGGGCCTGCTGCAACAGGGTCCAGGGCACGTCCACGCCTGCAGCTGGCTCCACCAGGAGCAGCCAGCTTCCCTCCTCGAGGCGATTGCGCAGGGCACGGATGCGATCATCCACCTCAGAACTCACGCTGGCCGCGGCAACGAAGCTGCCGAGCCATCCCGAGCCCATCCCGAGGAGACCGCCGAGCAACGGTTCCCCCCAGGGTCCCAGGGCCGAAAAGGTGTGAAGATCAGTGATCTGGGTGAAGGTGAGACCGGCCAGGAAGCCAAAGGGGATCAACCACAGGGCCATTCCCTTCTGACGGCGTTGGCGTGCAAAAGCCGGATTCAGCTCCTCCAAGGTTTCCAACGGCGTCTCACCCGACCCGACGGCCACCAGCTTTGCCAGGGGAGGCTGGAGGGCGGCGAGTTGGTCCCGCAACTCCCGCAACCGCTTGCGGCTGTCCACCACCACCACCACTGTCATCCCCACAGGCTTCCTCCAAAGGCTTCACCGTTGCTGTCTACACTGCACCTCCGGCTGTAGCCAGCGGTGTTCACCCGCTTCCCATCCAGCACCGCGCCCCCATCCCGCCGGACATGACGAAGGTTTTGGTTTCCGATCCCATTGATCAGACAGGGATCGACATTCTCTCCCAAGTGGCACAGGTGGATGTGCGCACGGGCCTCACGCCGGAGGAGCTCAAACGCTGCATCGGGGATTACGACGCCTTGATGATCCGTTCCGGAACCCAGGTCACCGCCGATGTGATCGAAGCGGCCCAGCGGCTGCGAATCATTGGCCGCGCTGGTGTGGGGGTGGACAACGTGGATGTGCCCGCCGCCACTCGCCGCGGAGTGTTGGTGGTGAACTCTCCGGAGGGCAACACCATTGCCGCAGCGGAACACGCCCTGGCCCTGATGTTTGCCCTCTCGCGCCATGTGCCCCAGGCGCACGCGAGCATGGTTTCAGGGGCTTGGGATCGGAAGAGCTATGTGGGCAATGAGCTCTACAAAAAGGTGCTTGGGGTGGTAGGGCTTGGAAAGATCGGCTCCCACGTCGCCCGGGTCGCCCGGGCCATGGGCATGGAGGTCACGGCCTATGACCCGTTCATCTCCCCGGAGCGGGCGCAACAGATGCAGGTGCGACTCCTCCCCCTGCCCCAGTTGTTTGCCGAGGCCGATTACATCAGCCTGCACCTGCCCCGCACGGTAGAAACAGAAAACCTCGTGAATAGCGCCCTGCTGCGCACCATGAAACCCACGGCCCGTTTGGTGAACTGCGCCCGGGGCGGAATCGTGGATGAGGCAGCTCTGGCCGAGGCCCTCGAGCAGGGGGTGATCGCCGGTGCAGCCTTGGATGTGTTTGCGGCCGAGCCGCTCGCGGCCGATTCGGTGCTGCGCAGCGTGCACAATCGCCTCATCCTCACTCCCCATCTCGGGGCCTCCACAGCCGAAGCACAAGAGAATGTGGCTGTCGATGTGGCCGAGCAGATCCGCGATGTGTTGCTGGGCCTTCCCGCCCGCAGCGCGGTCAACATCCCGGGGCTGACCCCAGAGTTGCTCAACCAGCTCAAGCCTCACCTCCATTTGGCTGAAACCCTGGGACAACTGCTGAGCCAGATGGGAGGAGGCCAGGTCAGTGAGCTGGAGGTGCGCCTGCAAGGCGACTTCGCATCCCTCGAGAGTCAACCCCTTGTGGTGGCAGCCCTCAAGGGAGTCCTGTCCACCGCGCTGGGGGACAGCATCAATTTCGTGAATGCCACTCTGGAGGCCAGGGAGCGGGGAATCAAGGTACTGGAGGTGAAAGATGATGGCAGTCGGGATTTCGCCGGCGGCTCCCTGCTCCTGCGCTCACGGGGTAGCAAGGGCCCCCACAGCGTCGCAGGCGCCGTATTCAACGAAGGCGAGCTGCGCATTATCAGCATCGACGACTTCCCGGTGAATGTGGCCCCAAGCCACCACATGCTCTTCACCCGGCACCGCGATATGCCCGGGATCATCGGTCAACTGGGCTCCCTGCTGGGCGAGCACAACGTCAATATCGCTTCCATGCAGGTGGGGCGCCAGATCGTGCGCGGGGATGCGGTGATGGTGCTGAGCCTGGACGACCCCATTCCTCCCAGCCTGCTGGCCTCGATCCACGACATCACTGGCATACAGGAGGCCCACCCCGTCACGCTTTGATGGCCTCCCTTGCATCCCAGGGCTCCCACGGATGGTGGAAGCTCTCCCTGGCTCTCCCAGGGGATCTGGAAGAGAGCCTGCTCTGGAAACTGCCCGAGCTAGGCGTGCATCGCGTCGCGGTGGTTCATAGGCCGTTGGAGCCCCTGAACAGGGAACTGCAAGCCTGGCTTCCGGAATCCGACTGGTCTGAAGCGGACCTACAAGCCCTGGAACGGGCCCTGGCCCCCCTTGGAGACTCCTTTGCCCTCCAACTCCCCCCCCTGAGCTGGGAACGGGTGGCCGATGAGGATTGGAGCCTGAGCTGGAAGCAGCACTGGGCACCCGATCCCATCGGCGCAACCCTGCTGGTGCTGCCGGCCTGGCTGGAGGTGCCCGAGGAGGCTCAAGGCCGGCGGGTGATCCGGCTCGATCCTGGCCCTGCCTTCGGCACGGGTTCCCATCCCTCCACCCGGCTGTGCCTGGAGGGGCTGGAAGCCCTGGCGGCGAGCGAGGTCAGGGAAGGAGACTCCAGCGATCAGCCCTTGAAGGGGCTGAGGGTGGCTGATCTGGGCTGCGGGAGCGGCTTGCTGGGCCTGGCGGCCCTCGCCCTGGGGGCGGAGTGGGTCTATGCCGTCGATACCGATCCCTTGGCCATCCGGGCCACCCAAGGGAACGCAGCCCTCAATGGTTTCCAGACCCTCTCTGTTCGCGAGGGTTCCACCGCCGAGCTGGAGAGCCTGCTCCAGGGAGAGCCAGCCGATGTGCTGCTCTGCAACATCCTGGCTCCCGTGATTGCCGAGCTCTCCAGCAGCTTTCCCCGCCTACTGAGACAGAACGGCCACGGGCTCCTCAGTGGCCTGTTGGTCACGCAGGCGGATGGCCTGCTCTCCTGCTTGAGGGCGCAGGGGTGGCAGGCCACCTTGACGGCCATCCAGGAGCCCTGGGGCCTGCTGAGGCTAGGTCCAGAGCCGGATGTTACATAAGGCACACTAATCGGTAGTCCCACACTGATTGGGGCTTTCCAGACTCAGGGCTGGAAATCATCAGGAATGGCCCTTTCGGATGTAGGAAGGGCTGGCCCTACGGCCCCAGCCCTCTGGCTGCTGTCTGCTCACCCTCTTTTCCATGGCTTCTTCCTTCAAGGTCACCCTCAAGAACGCCGGTGAGGGCCTCGACAAAACAATCGAGGTCCCCAGTGACCAGTACATCCTCGACGCGGCTGAAGAGGCCGGAATTGACCTTCCTTATTCTTGCCGAGCAGGCGCCTGCTCCACCTGCGCCGGCAAGCTTGTCACAGGCAAAGTGGACCAGTCCGACCAGAGTTTCCTGGATGACGACCAGATCGAGGCCGGCTTCGTTCTCACCTGCGTGGCCTACCCCACGTCCGATTGCGTGATTGAAACCCACGCTGAGGAATCGCTCTACTGAGCCCTCGCCAAGCGGCCCCTGATGAGCCACCCTGAAGGGTGGCTTTTTTGTTCAGGGAGGTCTGTGCAGCTGGTTCAAACCGTGTTCCCTTCAGGCAGCCTGCACACCAGCCCAGGGGGGCAGTACACCTACAGGGTGCTCGGCCCCTGTTGTCGCCTTTTCGACCGGGAGGAACTTCCTTGGCCCTGCTGCCGCCTCGCCTGGAGGAGCAAAGAACCCAGCTGGAGGCGTGTGGGACGGCGCTTCGTGCCGGATCTGGCCGCACGGCGCTGCCCCTCCTACGCAGTAGAGCTGCTCCAGCCCGGATCCCGCCCGACCCACACCGTGATCACCCTCTTCCCCCAGCGCCTCTCCCCGGAGCTGCAGGAGTGGTGGTACAGCAAGCAGCCCGCCTCCCTTGAGCCCGAGAACCTGCATCCTCCAGAGCTCCCTCTGGAAAGGCTTGAATCAGCAGAGCCGCTTCAAGCCTGAGCGGAAGCCAGCCCTAGAAGTAGATCTTGCCGCCACCCCATTGGATCCCCTGAACCTTGGGGGCAACGAGGATGTAACCGGCCATCAGGCGCAGGTCTTCCTCATCCAGATCGCGCATCTTCACGAAGATGTCAGTGCTCTTGAGGCTGGGGTGCACATCGGCGATGCTGTATTCCCCGTCGTAGGACATGGGATCTTTGAGAAAATCCACGAGGGCAGCCACTGAATCCCTCGGAGGCGTTGCTAGAGCAAGGGTTTCAGGGTCGAGGCCGACGTTCTGATTGGTTTTGGTGATGCCACCGGCGTGGCAGGTGCCGCAGCTGTTGTTGAACTGCTTGCGGCCAGCCTTGATTTCCTTCTCGCTGAACGTGACGGTGGAGCCGTCGGGAGCAGCAGGGACCGTAAGCGTTGCCTCATCCCACCGCGCGGCGGCGGCAGGGCCAGCAGAACAGACGAGCAGCGCCACCGCCAAGGGAAGAACCAGAAGGGATCTGGCAATGGCGCGGACGACTGAGCGGAGGGTGGGGGCCATGGAAGAAGCCGAAGAAAGGGCGGACGGGCCGCACTGAGCCCTTGTATCACGGGGGGGTGGGGGGCTCGCCAGGGACGACGCGAACTGTTGCAGGGAGGTTCAGGGTCAGGAAATCCTTGGCCAGCAAGGTATGGGGGAAGATCGCCTGGGCTTCCCGCAACAGATCCTCGGCTGTGACGGGGTTGCCAGCCACGTAGCGGGGGCTGAGGTGGGTCAGCGCGAGCTGCTTCACCCCAGCGGACAGGGCCGCCTGGGCTGCCATGGTGCTGGTGGAGTGCTGCCGTTGGAACGCCAGCTCCGCCTCGCCATGGGCAAAGGTGGCCTCATGGATGAGCAGGTCGGCCCCCTGGGCCAGCTGCACGGCCTCCTCGCAATAGAGCGTATCTGTGCAATACACCAGACTCACGCCGGGCTGGGGTGGGCCACACAGTTTGGCCCCAGATACCACCCGTCCATCCTCCAGGGTGATGGAATGGCCCGCCTTCAGGGCGGCGTACAGGGGCCCTGGGGGGATCCCCAGGGCCCTGGCCCCCTCCACATCAAAGCGGCCTGGCCTGGGCTTCTGCTCAACCCGATAGGCAAAGGCAGGCACCCGATGGGTGAGCGGGGCTACCCGCACCCTTAGATCTCCGTCTTCCAGCAGGGGGGCTCCGCTGCGGGCCGCCTCTCGCACAGGATGCACACGAATCGGGTAACTCAAGCGGGTGGAGGAGGTGTGCAGGGCACCCTCCAAAAACTCCTTCAGCGGATCGGGACCATAGAGGTCCACCCCATCGCATTGGCCGGAGAGCCCCAGGCTGGCCAACAGACCCGGCAGGCCAAAGACGTGATCGCCGTGCATGTGGGTGATGAAGATGCGCCGCAGCTGGGACACCCGCAGCGGACTGCGCAGAAATTGGTGCTGGGTGCCTTCACCGCAATCGAACAGCCAGAGCTCGGCGCGCTGGGGGAGGCGCAGGGCCACCGAAGAAACATTGCGGGACCGGGTGGGAACACCTGAGCTGGTGCCAAGAAAGGTGACCTGCAACCGCCTACCTCTACCAATGAAATGCTGACACGTCCCCTGGCAAGCCCGTGGAAGCGCCGCAACAATGGTTGGGCCTGCTGTGAACTGCGCCCTGGTGACTGAGGCCCGAACCCTTCTGTTGCCCCTCCTGGTTGTGGCGGCCGCGCCCCTCGCCCAGGCCGCCCGACTGAACCCAGCGGCCTCAACCCAACCACTGGGCCCGCCCATTCGGGTGTTGCTGCTGGAGGCACCGGTGATCACCGTGGGGGCGGCAGGTCAAGAGGGGCTGCGCCTGCGGGACGAGCGTGGACGGCTGCTGTTGCAGGTGGACCCTGGACAACGGCTGCGGGTGAGCCGAAGAGACAAGGTGCTCACTCTGGAACCGTTGGCCAAGGGGACCGATCCAGCCCCGATCCAGGCCCTCCGGGCCGTCCTACCGGTCCTTCCCCCACAGGCCCCTGGCCCCTTGCCCGTTCCCCTGCAGGAGCTCCGGCTGGAGCCCGTTGCAAGTCGGGATTTGCTGGTGCTGAACCAAAGGCGCTACAGGGGAAGCCTCCTGCTGCGGCCCCAGGGGGAGGGCCTCCAGGCAATCAATCGGCTGCCCCTCGAGCCCTATCTGATGGGGGTCGTCGGCAGTGAAATGCCCAACTCCTGGCCCCAGGCCGCGCTCCGAGCCCAGGCGGTTGCCAGCCGCACCTACGTGTTGCAACAGCTTCGCCCCCAAGCCCCCTTCGATGTGAAGGCCACCGTGGCCAGCCAGGTCTACAAGGGGGTCGAAGCAGAATCCACGGCAGTGCGGCAGGCCGTAACCAGCACCGAAGGGAAGGTGCTCCTGCATGGCCAGCAGCTCATCAACGCCGTGTTTCACAGCAGCAGTGGTGGGGCCACGGAAAACAGCGGAGATCTCTGGAACCGCCAGCTGCCCTATCTGGTGAGTGTGCCCGACTTTGATTCCGCAAGCCCGGTGAGCCGATGGGAAAAGGCCCTTGAGCCTGAGGATCTGCGCCAGAGCTTCAAGGAGATCGGCGGGGCTGTCTCCATCGAGCCCCTGCAAACCTCCCCAACCGGTCGGCTGCGGCGGGCCAAGGTGATCGGGCCCGGAGGGGAACTGGTGCTCACGGGCAGCGAGTTGCGGCAGCGCCTCGGTTTACGCAGCACCCTGGTTCATTTCTCCTTTGAGCCGGCAGACCGCATCAACCCCCAGACCCAGGGGCAGGGCCAGCCAGCTCCCGTTGTCGCCTCCATTCCCGAGCCCTCCTCCAGCCTGCGGCTGATGGTGAGGGGGAGAGGCTACGGCCATGGTGTAGGAATGAGCCAGTGGGGGGCCTATGCCCTTGCCCTGCGCGGGAAGAGCTATGAGGACATCCTTCGCCACTACTACAAAGGGGCCGTGCTCCGTCGTTACTGAGCCCTCCGCGGCCACTCAATCTGGATTCAATCTCCTGGCCTTACCTTCCATCGAGGCCGTCGCCCAGGCCGCTGCTCAAGCCCTGCTGGAAGCCTCCCAGCAGGCCCCTAGGCGGCCTGTGGGCCTTGCGACGGGAAGAACGATGGCACCGATCTACGCGGCCCTGGTGACCTTGGTGCGCAGCCAACCCCAGGAAGCTCAGGAGGCCTTGAGGCATCGATGGTGCAGCTTCAACCTGGATGAATACGTGGGGCTTGGCCCCCAAGATCCGGAATCCTTCGCTGCGGAAATGCTCCATACACTGGTCCACCCTCTTGGCATCAATCCGGCTCAGGTGCATCTGCCCGATGGTTTGGCGCTAGACCCCGAGGCCGAAGCCCGTCGCTACGGCCAGGCCCTGCAAGGGGCGGGGGGGGTAGGGCTGCAGCTGCTGGGCCTTGGGCTCAACGGCCATGTGGGATTCAATGAACCCCCCTGCGAACCGGACAGCCCGACCCGCTGCCTGAGGCTCAGTGCAAGCACGCGCCAGGCCAATGCCGGGGCCTTCGGGGGCAGTGCCGAGCGGGTCCCCCCCCGGGCCATTACCCTCGGCCTGGCTGAGATTCTTGAAGCGGAGCGGATTCTCCTGGTGGTCACGGGAGCAAAGAAAGCCCCCATCCTGCGCAGGCTTCTAGAGGAACCTCCCTCTGCTGATCTTCCCGCCAGCTGGTTGCACCACCACCGCTCGGTATGTGTGATGGCCGATCCTCCAGCCCTTGGGCAGTGAGCGGGGGAGGCAGGATCAAGTCATCACAGCTGCGATCAGGCTCTCTTCCGCCTCGAGATTGGAGGTGACACTGCGCACATCCTCCAGGTCCTCGAGGGCATCGAGCATGCGTAGCAGGGCCCGCAGTACCTCCCCGTCCTCCACCCGAGAGGTGGTGTTGGGAATCCAACGGTGCTCCCAGCTGCCGACGGGCAAGCCTAGGCCTTGAAGTCCATCCTGGAGAACCTCCAGGTCCTCAAAGCGACCGATGACATCGGCCCCCTCTTGCTCCAGGCTGTAGCTGAGAGCCACCACCCCTGAGCGGTCCTCCAAGGCCAGCAGACCTTCCAGGAGCACCTCCTCCTCGAGACCAGTGTGTTCAAGACGCACAACAGAGCGTTGGTCAAACAGATAGGTCACACAGCCGCTTTCGCCGAGGTTGCCCCCCGCCTTGTTAAACACCAAGCGCAGGTCAGCGGCCGTCCGGTTGCGGTTGTCTGTGAGGGCTTCCACCAGAACGGCCACCCCAGCCGGTCCATAGCCCTCGTAGCGCACCACCTCGAACGTGTCGGCCGCTCCCCCGGCCTGCCCGCTGCCCTTAGCGATGGCTCGCTCGATGTTGCTGTTAGGCACACCAGCAGCCTTGGCCTTTTCGATGGCGGTGCGCAATTGGAAATTGCCGGCAGGATCGGCGCCCCCTCGCGCGGCCACAGTGATTTCCCGACCCAAACGGGTAAAGACCGCTCCTCGCTTCGCGTCCACCACCGCCTTGGTGCGCTTGATCTGAGCCCATTTGCTGTGGCCGGCCATGGCAAGGCGGATCTAGGAGGGAGGGAGGGCGTCAACCGTTGGCGTGAAACACAAGGCGGGGCTGAAGCACCCCGGCGCCTTCCACCTTGGCCAGCCCTGCCAGCTTGCCATCTGGAGCCACGATTGCCACAACGGTGCCAAAGGGCCAGGGTTTGGAGCACTCCTGGGCCTGCCCGCAGCGCCAGCCAGGCCCATCCTCCTCGCGGAGGCTGTGCTGGGGCAGGTGTCCCAACACCTGAAGGGGGGCCAGAAGGGGAGGCAGGGGATGAGCCAAGCCATCGCGGAGAGCAGGTTCTCGGGGTAGGGCCTCGAGAGGGACGCTCTGGCTGAGGTCGAAGCCCAAGGCTCCTGTGCGGCGCAACTGGGCCAAGGCCCCACCGCAGCCAAGGCTGTCACCCAGATCCCTGGCCAAGGATCGGATGTAGGTACCTGAGGAGCACTGAATCTCCAACTCCAGCCGGCCAAGTTCCGGATGCCACTCCAACAGCTCCAGTCGGTGGAGCGTGACCCGCCGGGCCGGGAGAACCACAGCTTCGCCGGCGCGAGCCAGGGCATAGGCCCGTCGCCCCTGCACATGCACGGCTGAGAAGACTGGCGGCCGCTGCTCAATAGACCCCCGAAAGGGATTCAGGGCCCTCTCCAGATCGGGCTTCGTGAGCGAGGTGGGGGGATCAGAACGCTCCAGACAATCCCCCTCCAGGTCATCTGTGGTGGTGCGCACCCCCAGCTGAACTGTGGCCCGATAGGCCTTATCTCCTGGGAGATAGGGGAGGAGTCGGGTGGCGGGGCCGAGGGCGATGGGCAAGACCCCGGTGACGGCAGGATCAAGAGTGCCGCCATGGCCCACCCGCTTGAGACCAAACGCCTTGCGAACCCGTGCCACACAGGCATGGGATGTAAGCCCGGCTGGTTTATCGAGCACCAAAAAACCACAAGTCAAAGCAAAAGACCCCTTGCCACGAAGCAGGCGGGCAGCAGTTCAGGCCATCACGACGCTGATGCGCTTGCGATTGCGCAGGGCCCGCTTGATGCTCTCAAACTGCACCACTCCATCCGTGAGGGCAAAAAGGGTGTCGTCTGAACCACGGCCCACGTTGTCGCCAGGCAGCACGGATGTGCCCCGTTGGCGGATGAGGATGGAGCCGGCTGTGACCGTTTCACCCCCATAGGCTTTAACGCCAAGACGCTTGGCGTTGGAGTCGCGGCCATTCCGAGTGGAGCCAGTGCCTTTCTTGTGAGCCATGGGGGAGGAAGGGAAAAAGCGGGGAAGGGAAGGGATGATCGAAGGATGTGGGGTATGGAGGCGTCAAGAGAACGCCTTGCCTCCCACCTGGATCGCTTGCACCAGAACCCTAGTCAGCTCCTGGCGGTGACCCGTCTTGCGGCGGGTCTTTTTCTTGCGGCGCATCTTGTAAACCAGAATCTTTGGTCCGCGGCGGTGGGCCAACACCTTCAGCTCCACCGTGGCCCCTTTGACATAGGGGTGACCCAATGTGACGCCATTCACGCCGCTGAGGAGCAACACCGAATCCAGGGTGATGGTGCTGTCCACTTCTGCCTCGAGACGATCAAGGTCTAGGTAGCGGTTGGGGTGCAGCCAAAACTGCTGGCCTGAGGCCTCAACAATCGCGTAAACCTGGCCGTCTGAGTTCGCAGGAGCAGAACTCTCAGCGACCTTCGCGGTGGCAGAAGGACGATCGGCTTTGGGGCTCTCTGGGGCGGAGGAGGCGGAAACGCTCATGGTTGAAGGGGGCGCGGCCAGGCTGGGGCAGGAAGGCCTCCATTGGGCCTGAGCTCGCGGCAATCGGAAGACAAACAAAGATCCTCCCGTTCTGACCTCCGATTCGTCAACATTTGGTGGCGCCACCCACTGGTCTGGCGGTTGCATCCATCTATGAGCGAACCCGCCATCACCATTGCCAGCCTTCTGCTTACCCCTGCCCTCCAGGGTGCCTGCGCCCTTGGGCTGAAATCCAGACGCTTTGATTTAGTGCCATTGGAGGACAACCGGGACCCCTTGGCCCAGCTGCGGGCGCACCGGGAGGGTGTGGACGCGGTGCTGTTGGAGCAAGACGCCTGGCCTCAGGAGCTCTTTAAGCAGCTGAGGGAGGAAGAGTTGTTGTTTCCAGCGGTCGTGGTTGGGGAAGTGACTGGAAAAATGGAGTACCACGACGCCGAGGTGCATCTTCCCGCCGACCAACTCGAACAACTGCCCTACAGCCTGGATGCGGCCATTTCCCGCTTTTTGAGGAGGGGGCAGGCGCGAGGGGAGGACTTGAAGGGTGGCGGAAACGAAACGGAGGAGCGCTGGAAATTGGCCAATCGTCTCAAGGGCCGCCTCGGCTACCTGGGCGTGTATTACAAGCGGGATCCGGAACGGTTTTTTCGCAACCTGGCCGAATTGGAGCGCGAAGAGTTATTGCGTTCCCTGAGTCGCACCTACCGAGACTTGCTGGTGAGCTACTTCCGTGATCCGGCAGCTGCAAACCAAGCGTTGGAAAGCTTCGTGAACACCGCTTTTTTCGCCGATCTACCGATTACAACAACAGTAGAGATCCACATGAACTTGATTGATGGCTTCTGGAAACAACTAAAGCTCGAAGGACATAAGATTGATTTTCTCCAGGATTACCGGCTAGCCCTCTTGGATGTGATGGCCCATCTCTGTGAAATGTATCGACGATCCGTTCCTCCGGACCGTCCCATGGCGACACCACTCGACACTTTCAGCCTTCTTCAGGAGCACGCTTAAATGGCCGCACGCAAAACGTACATTCTTAAACTCTATGTGGCAGGGAACACTCCTAATTCCATGCGCGCACTAAAGACCCTGCGAAACATTCTCGAAACTGAGTTCCGCGGAGTTTACGCCCTAAAAGTGATTGATGTGCTGAAAAATCCCCAGCTGGCAGAAGAGGACAAGATTCTGGCCACTCCAACCCTGGCCAAGATTTTGCCCCCACCGGTCCGAAGAATCATTGGCGACCTGTCCGACCGAGAACGGGTTCTCATTGGACTCGACCTGCTGTATGAAGAGTTGGTGGATGAGAACTTCAGCATGGAGGAAAACCATCCAGACCTCACTCCAGCCCCAGGTTCTGAGAACCATATCGAAGACCCCCCACTTCCAGATCAAGGGCAGGATCCGATGGAAACCTTCTGAGCTCCTATTTCCCTCTCCCTTCCCACCGTTCTCCCCGTGTCATGCAGGATCAAAACACTCTTCTTCAAGTCCAAAAGCTCCCCACAGGAATCGAGGGATTTGACGACATCTGTCATGGGGGCTTACCCATCGGTCGTTCCACGCTCATCAGCGGGACATCAGGAACAGGCAAAACCGTATTCTCCCTGAACTTTCTTTATAATGGAATCAGGGATTTTAACGAGCCTGGAATATTTGTCACATTCGAGGAATCCCCCTTAGACATCCTACGAAATGCGGCCAGCTTTGGCTGGAACCTACAAGAAATGGTCGAACAAGACAAACTTTTCTTGCTCGACGCCTCCCCCGACCCGGAGGGTCAGGACGTGGCAGGAAGCTTTGATCTTTCCGGATTGATCGAAAGAATTAATTACGCGATTCGCAAATACAAGGCCCGGCGAGTTGCCATTGATTCCATTACAGCTGTCTTTCAGCAATACGATGCGATCTCCGTTGTGCGCCGAGAGATTTTTCGGCTGATCGCCAGGCTCAAGGAAATCGGTGTGACCACGGTCATGACCACGGAAAGAATTGACGAGTACGGACCCATTGCTCGCTACGGGGTGGAAGAATTTGTCTCCGATAACGTGGTAATTCTCCGCAACGTTCTCGAAGGTGAGCGCAGGCGGCGAACCGTTGAAATCCTCAAGTTGCGCGGCACCACCCACATGAAAGGGGAGTTTCCTTTCACGATGGGAAGCCATGGGGTGAGCATCTTCCCACTCGGTGCCATGCGCCTCACCCAGCGTTCTTCCAATGTGCGATTGAGTTCTGGTGTGCCCAGGCTTGATGAAATGTGTGGAGGTGGCTTCTTCAAAGACTCAATCATCCTGGCAACGGGAGCCACCGGCACAGGAAAAACCCTGCTCGTCAGCAAGTTCGTGGAAGATGCCTGCCGCAGCAAAGAGCGGGCTATCCTCTTTGCCTACGAAGAATCGAGAGCTCAACTCCTGCGCAATGCCACAAGTTGGGGAATCGACTTTGAACAGATGGAGCAGGATGGCCTGTTGAAGATCATCTGTGCCTATCCCGAATCCACTGGCCTGGAAGATCACCTGCAGATCATCAAAACTGAAATTGGGCAATTCAAGCCATCAAGGATGGCCATTGATTCGCTTTCCGCTCTCGCCAGGGGTGTGAGCCACAATGCTTTTCGTCAGTTCGTGATCGGAGTAACTGGTTATGCAAAGCAGGAAGAAATAGCCGGATTCTTTACGAACACTTCAGAGGAGTTCATGGGGAGTCATTCCATCACAGACTCCCACATATCTACCATTACAGATACAATTCTTTTGCTCCAATACGTTGAAATTCGTGGCGAGATGGCCCGGGCGCTAAACGTGTTTAAAATGCGTGGATCCTGGCATGACAAAGGCATTCGTGAATTCGTCATCACGGGCAATGGGCCGGAAATCAAGGACTCTTTCACCAACTTCGAAAGAATCATCAGCGGGGTTCCCCACCGAATCACCAGTGATGAACGCAGCGAGCTCTCCCGGATCGTGCGGGGCGTGGAAGACAGCTAGCCAAGTTGGCAATCAGGCACACCCACCAGGTTCCCCGTGATCAGCAGGGCACACTGGTTGGCAACGACCCACCCATGGATGCTTCGGAAAGGATGAAGCTCAGTGTTGCCATTCCCACATACGGCAGAGACAAGGTCCTGACCGACAGCATCCACGCCCTCCTGGATTTGGCCTCTCCCCCTTGGGAACTGCTGATCGTGGATCAGACCCCGGTCCATGACGCGGAGAGCGAAGCCAAACTTCTGACGTGGCATCAACAGGGCCAAATCCGTTGGCTGCGGTTGGAGCGGCCGTCGATCACGGCTTCTATGAACGTAGCCCTCATGGAGGCCCGTGGAGATCGAGTGTTGTTCCTCGACGATGACATCCTTCCCGACCCTCAGCTCCTTGAGGCCCACCAGCGAGCAGGGGAGAAGCATCCCGAGGCGATGGTGGCCGGCAGGGTGCTTCAGCCCTGGCATGGGGGCCAAAGTGATCCGGAGGGATCTCCCTTTTTCTTCAACAGCCTCGAACCAAGGTGGGTTCAGACCTTCATGGGGGGGAATGTGGCGATCCCCCGCAGCACAGCCCTTGGGCTCGGGGGGTTCGACGAGAACTTCGTGAAGGTGGCTTACCACTTTGAAGCGGAGTTCGCCCATCGATGGTGCATGGACGACCAAACCATTCTTTACGAACCAAACGCGCTCATCCACCACCTACGTGCCGAACGGGGAGGCACCCGTACCTTCGGCAAGCACCTCACCACAGCCAAGCCAGATCATGCTGTAGGGCGCTATTACTTTTTGCTGCGCACCTTGTCTGCTCGATCCGCCTTGAGCGCAAGCCTGGGATCGATGTTGCGCTGCGTACGAACCCGGCACCATCTGCGTCATCCCTGGTGGATCCCCATCACCCTGTTGGGTGAAATCCGTGGACTGATCTGGGCCTTGCGATTGAACGGGAATGGTCCGGCCTACCTGCCCACACGCATACCCCGACTGTTGATTGTGGGCAGCCATCCCGTGCAGTACCACACCCCCCTTTACCGCCATCTAGCGGCGGACCCAAAACTGAAAAGCGAGGTTCTATACCACACCATTCCTGATGAACGCACTCAGGGGCTGGGTTTCGGATTGGATTTCACCTGGGATGTGCCCCTTCTGGAGGGATACCGCTGGCGCCTGGCTCGAAGCGGACGGGGAAAAGGAATCACCAGCGGCTACCTGGGTGTTTGGTTAGCCAATCCCCTGGCTGAATTGGGATGGGGTAAGACAGGGAAGCGCCCAGATGCCATCCTCCTCACGGGCTGGCATTTCTTCAGTATGGTCCAGACCCATTGGGCAGCGCGTTGTCTTCGTATTCCGATCCTGCTACGCATGGATTCAAACGGGGCGCGTCCCCGATCGAGGCCATTGCGATGGGTTTACCACCGCCTGTTTCGAGGTGTGGCCATCGGGTTGCCGGTGGGTATCGCCAATGCCCGCTGGTATCACAGCCACGGCATGGGGGACAGCCGCCTGATCAGCTCCCCTCATCTGGTGGACAACGACCTTTTTGCTCGGCAAGCAGACCAGCACAGGCAACAACGAAAAGAGCTCCGTGCACGCTGGGGGATTCCTGAACACGCTTACTGCTTTCTCTTTGCAGGCAAACTTCAGGACAAAAAACGACCTTTTGATTTGCTCGCCGCGATGGAGCAGTTCGTGGCCCAGGATGGGGATGCAGCATCTCCCAGGGTGCACCTGCTCATCGTGGGGTCTGGGCATTTAGAGCAGGAGTGCCGGCGACGGGTAGCGGAAAGCCAGTTACCGGTGAGTTTCGGTGGATTTCTTAATCAATCGGAGATCGCAGCCGCATATGCAGCTACAGACTGCCTCGTGCTCCCTTCGGATCACGGAGAAACCTGGGGGTTGGTGGTGAACGAAGCCATGGCCTGCGGGTTACCCGCAGTGGTGAGCGATCTGGTGGGTTGTGCGGAAGACCTTGTGATTGAAGGCACCACAGGGCTGAGGTTTGCTTGTGGGGATATCCAGGGTCTCAGCGCTTGCCTGCGAACCATGGCCAATGATCCAGCAGGGTCAAAGCGAATGGGAGAAGCGGGGAAACGACGGGTCGATGAGCTTTTTACCATTGAGGCTGCTGCCACTGGCATCAGGGAGGCCACCCTTCAGGTCTGCGAGGTCACCAGGGTACGAAGCTTGAAGGGCTCGAAGACAGCGGGGAAGAAGGCTGTAGCCAGAAAAGAAGCTGGGTTAGACATTTTGAGCCCTCTCCAGGGCAAGAGCTGAGGTATTCTTCCCCAACGGTGAAGATCTCTAATGGGGGACAATGAACACATTCAGCATGGCTCAGAAAGCTCTACCCATGAAAGCTCAGACGAAATCAACAAGACCTGCACTAGTCAGCACATCTAAATCGTTGCATTGAGGAATAGGTGAAAAGCAATATTCTAGATTCATCGATAGATGCTGAACTCTGGAAAGATAAACGTATTTTGATCACCGGTGGTGCAGGATTCATTGGATCAACCCTGGCATTGCGCTTGGCAGGCTATGGGAGTCGTGTCACCGTCGTTGACAGCATGATTCCTGAGTACGGTGGAAATCTCAATAATTTATCTAACTGCGCCAACAGAATCCATATCAACTTTTCTGACATTCGTGAGCCACATTCCCTCAAGCCCCTGCTCAAAGAGGTTGATGTTTTATTTAGTCTCGCTGGGCAGACAAGCCATATGGATTCCATGGCAGATCCCCATACCGATTTACACATTAATTGCGGGGCGCAACTCAACCTTCTTGAAACCTGTCGGCAAGTGAATCCAGAGGTGCGCATCGTGTTTGCCAGCACGCGTCAGATTTATGGCAGGCCCGACTATCTGCCTGTGGATGAAGCCCATCCGATCAAACCAGTGGACATTAATGGGATACACAAATATGCCGCCGAACAGTATTATAAGATGTATCACGATCTCTACGATATAAAATCTTCCATACTGCGACTGACAAACACGATTGGTCCTCGGATGCGAATCAAAGATGCACGGCAGACGTTTGTCGGCATTTGGATTCGCCGGCTACTGGAGGATGAACCGATCGAGGTCTGGGGGGGAGAACAGCTAAGAGATTTTAACGATGTCGAAGACGTGGTGGACGCCTTCCTGATCACCTCACTTACAGAGGAAAGTTATGGCCAAGTATTTAATTTAGGAAGCGAAGAGAAGGTAAGTTTGCTTAAATTGGCTCAGTTAATGATTGAGTTGAATGGATCAGGGAGCCTAACCATAATGCAGTTTCCAGAACAACGGAGCAAGATCGATATCGGGGATTACTATTCCAGTCACAAGAAAATCAGTAGCCTCACCGGCTGGGCCCCTCAACGTAAACTGTCTCTCACCCTCTCAAACACCTTAGAATACTATCGGCGTAATTTAGCGCTGTATTGTTAATCAATGTCCCTGCAAGTGAACAATGCAGCAGTTTGCAGCCTACGTTCTAAACTGGGTAGGGAGGTTACCTGGTGGCCTCTACGCCGTTCATTAGAGCCGCCTTCCTTAGCAACGACCAATTGATGGACCGGGCAAACTTCCCACTTCTGGATTGTCTCTATTACCAGCCGACCATCGAGGCTGCCGTAGAACGTGTGGTCCAATCAGGGCAAACCATCCTCGGTGAAGGAGTTCGGGGATTTGAGGAAGACTTTGCAAACTGGCTTGGAGCTGGTTTCAGCAGCCAGCATTGCGTCGGAGTTGGCAATGGTACAGACGCACTGGAACTGGCTTTGCGTTGTGCAGGGATTCAACCCGGAGACGGGGTCATTGTTCCCTCCTTAACGGCTTATGCCACCGTGGCTGCCATCCTGAGAACAGGTGGCAAGCCGATCTTTGCTGATATCGAGGCTAATCGACCGGTAATAAGTTTAACGGAGGTTGAACGGCTCCTGAGCAATAAAAGTGCTGATTCCGTGAAGGCAGTGATCGCTGTTCACCTTTATGGAGAAGCGTGCAATCTTGATGCCCTCCAAAAACTCTGCCGAGAGCATGGCGTCGCTCTCATTGAAGACTGTGCCCAGGCGACTGGGACAAACTATCGCGGAACGCCTGTTGGAACATGGGGCGATTTTGCCGCCTTCAGTTTTTACCCCACCAAAAATCTTGCGGCACTGGGGGATGGCGGGATGTTAGTGGTCGGGAAGAAGGCAGAGGACTCCACACTAGAAAAGGCAAGGAGATTACGCTTTTACGGTTGGAATGAACAAAGAGAGGCTGTGGATTTTGGCGTCAACAGCCGACTTGATGAGATCCAAGCATGGATTTTAAGAGGCAAGCTTCACGACCTAAAGCAGAAGATCGAGGAACGGCGTGATGTTGCATCTCAATACCAGATTCAACTGAAGGATTGGGCAGTGAGCTCGCAGATAGAGCTTCCCCAGGATGGGGAAGATTGGGAGCATAGCTTTCATCTTTTTGTGATCAGGATTGATCCGGAATCTCGAGATAACATCCTTGCCTCTGGGCAAAGGGATGGCATCCCTTACGGAGTGCATTACGCCTTAGCCTGCCATCAACATCCCTACATGGCACAGCAAGCTGGCAGCCAGAATCTACAGCTACCAAACAGTGAAAAGTTTTCAGCCAGTGTCCTATCTTTACCATTAAATCCGTACCTGATGACAACTGATATTGAAAAAGTCAGCACTCATCTTCAAAATAACTATCATTAATCAGATGCAAAAAACCTATGCATTTAGTCTGATCATACCCATCTACAGGAGCGAAGAATCGATTGATAAGCTGGTAACTCGGCTGGAAACCCTTTATGTACAGGAACCATGGCAAGTTGTTTTTGTTGATGACGGTAGTCCAGACCGCAGTCACGAACGTCTTCAGCGTCGCCTGAAAGATTCCCCTCTTACTGCAACTCTTATTCGCCACACACGTAATTTTGGAGAGCATCATGCGGTTCTAACGGGATACCGCCACGCGGAGGGAGAGTATTTCATCAATATCGACGACGATCTCCAAAATCCTCCTGAAGAAGCCCTGCGCTTACTAGAACACGCCAGAACGCATGAATTCGATGTGGTCTATGGTGATTATATTGAAAAGAAACACAACATCTTTCGAAATCTAGGGAGTGCGTTTGCCAACCTAACGGCTCGCGCCCTGCTAGATCTCCCCGACTCCTATTATTTATCGAGTTTTCGCTGCGTCAGCAGCTTGATCGGCGAAAAGATCTCCTTAATCAATAGCCCTTACGTTTATATTGATGGCTTGCTTTCGCAGGCCACCAATCGGATTGGCAGTCTGAATGTCAAGCACACTGAGCGGGAGGATGGTTCAAGTGGCTATAATATTCGTCGATTAGTGCGCCTCTGGCTCGTTATTCTTACAAGTTTTTCGCTGATGCCACTGCGAGTAGCAAGTTTGGTGGGCGTTTTAGCAGCCATGATCGGTAGTTTTTCACTGATTTACCTGCTGGCTAGTAGTCTGTTTGGCCGAGTTGAAGTGGCAGGGTGGCTTTCAGTGATCTCAGCCATCCTGTTTTTTGGGGGGATCCAATGCTTGCTGTTGGGATTACTCGGAGAATATGTCGGTCGGATCTATCTCACCGTTTACGGCAAACCTCAAGCACACGTGCGCACCATTGAAAAGAACTAAACGAATTGATCTGAAGGATCTTAAAGTAAAGGTCCTGAACAAAACTTCCTCATTACTTCGATTTACGGTAGTTCGATTTGGATTAGTTGGATTGATAAGTGAAGCCCTTTTTTTTATTATTTATGGAACAATCCTCAGTCTGAGCAGCAACAACTCATCCCTTGCTCTTGGGATCGCAGGGGGAATTTGCATATTGGTTAATTCCTACGCCCATTCCCGTGTGACGTTTAGGGTGAGTTTTCGATATCGACTTCTTGCGGGTTATCTATTAATTCAATTGGCTGGCTACGGAATTGCATTCGCACTAGGCATTGCTCTTGCAAGGATAAAGATGAATAGTTGGCTCATAGCAATAATCACTTACACCGTTTGGACTGTTCTTTCTTTCTTGCTCACTAGATCTCTCTTCTTGAAGGGAGGAAATCCCCATAAAAGCCTCAATACATTTTAAAGTAAGCCGTAAACCCATACTGCGGTCAACCCTATGCAGATAGATGAATACGCTAAGTTAACAGAACTTGAAGAATCAATGTGGTACTTTAAAGCCCTCCACAGGCGAATGCTTTTGCCGCTCTCCGATTGGCAAAACAGAAAGGCTAATGTTCTAGACGCTGGCTGCGGGACAGGTGGATTGATCTTGGCGATGCAGGAATTTGCAGAAAGATGGCAGATCACTGGATTAGACTTCTCACCAGTGGCTTGCGATCTAGCTAAGGGCAAGACCCAGGCTCAGATCATCGAGGGATCGATCACCGACCTGCCGTTTGCAAGTGATTTATTTGACATAATAACAAGCGCTGATGTGATTGCACACGTTGATGACGCTTTTATAGCGCTAAAAGAATTCGCACGCGTGTTGCGCACTGGAGGTATTGTCGTTATTAATGTACCTGCCTATCAGTGGATGTGGTCCTATCACGATGAGGCCGTTCAGACTCGCCATAGATTCCGACGAAGCGAATTGAGAAGAATGGTCGAGAATGCAGGATTAAAACCACTTATTGATAGCTATGCTAATATGTTATTATTTCCAATGATTATCGCCAGAAGGAAGCTTTTTCCTCCTCCATCGTCTTCAAGTGACGTCCATGCTAATTCTTATTTCGTGGATCAATTCTGTGGAAAGCTTGCTCAGTTGGAATACATCTGGCTGCAGAAAGGTATTTCCCTGCCCACAGGCTGTTCAGTGTTTGTGGCGGCCCAAAAATTGTGACTGAGAACAAAAATTGCTGAAGGGTAAGATGCTTACAGCTTGTGGATTAGTTTTTAAGTTGTAGATTAGTTTTCAAGCCTAGTGAAATCAGCCAAACAATTAGCTTGGTTTCTCAGGATGGACAATAAATTCAGGCGGTTCTGCCGCAGTGCTAAATCATCACACATCACCAGGACACTATCAGATCCGTCAAAGAAGTCATCTAATACTTGGCTACTTTCATGTAAACACTCGGCCAACTCGCGAGATTTTCCCTTGGTCTGAGCCATGGGCGCAAGAGTTTCAAGAACAGCAAACATGGCTGCCTCACTTTGGCTGACAAATAATCCAGGGTCTACGGCCTGGCTAGGGCTCAACACATCCCTCGCCAATTGACCCTTATCAGCCAGACGGGAGGCCCGTTGAACAACAGACTGAATCGGCGATAGACGCCCCTGATCCCTTAGCAGTTGTAAAAATCTTGCCCGCTCAAGTGACTCACAAGGGTCAGATAGAACAGAGGACCCATAGTTCTCTGATGCAGCAATGGCCTGAGCAATATCTGCATCCAGATCATTCTCCTCTATCAAGGCAATCCATCGTTGTTGGAAATACTCACTAAGAACATCAGAGAGAGATTCAGAGCTTATGTTTAAATCAGGGAACATCCTTTCCCATTCCCCCGAAAGACGTACCAGGATCCGTTGAAGGTTAATGGACCATTGCTGATGCCAAATCAACTGGAGAACTGCATTGGCAGCTCTCCTCAACCCATAGGGATCGGACGAGCCCGTTGGACGATCACCACGGGAAAAAATGCTCATTAACAATTCCAGGCGATCCGCCAAGGCCAGCACGGCCCCAGCGGGAGTGCCTGGAAGGGCATCGCCCGCTCCCCGAGGAAGGTAGTGCTCCCAAACAGCCAGGGCCACCTCCCGGCCTTCCCCTTCCGCCAGGAGGTATTTGGCACCCATGATGCCCTGCAATTCAGGAAACTCACCCACCATCTGGCTCACCAGATCGTGCTTGCAGAGATGGGCCGCCCGACGGGCAGTTTGGGCCAACTCAGGCTGGAGCTGGAGCTCGCCAAGCAACACATCCGTGCACCACTCCAGCCGCTCCGTGCGATCCCGCAGGGTGCCCAATCCCTCAGCAAAAGTGACGCGGCTCAGGGCTTCCCGCCGATCGATGCTGGGCACCCCGTAATCAGCCTTGAGAAAAAAAGCGGCATCTGCCAGGCGGGCTCGCAACACACGCTCATTCCCCCTTTTCACCGTGGCCTCCGCCTCGGACTGCCCATTGCTCACGCACAGAAATCGGGGCAACAGGGCTCCATCCGCACGCAGGGCCAAGGGATCGGCCGAGGCCTCGTGGATGAACAGAGGGACATAGCGTTGGTGAGCTCGCATCACGGTGCTGAGCACTTCCGGGGGGAGGCTCAGAAACGCGGTCTCGATGGATCCCTCGATCACACGGGGATCCTCCACCAGGTCTACCAGTTCCTCAAAGAGCGCTTCCGGCAGATCCAGCCGTGCACCAGCGCGTCTGGCCCCCGCTTCCAACTGGTTGCGAATTTGGGACGCCCGGGCTGAACGATCCACCTGGACGTCCACCGCCGCCAAACAACGGCTGTAGGCCTCAGCAGAGGGGATCTCCACGGGTTCCGGAGTGAGGCGATGCCCCCGGCTGTGGCGCCCGCTGTGGATCGGCGGGTCACAGTCTGGAAGCACCAGGGGAATGACGTCTTGATCCAGCAAGGCCACCAGCCAGCGCACCGGCCTGCTGAAGCGGCTTTCTCCCTGGCCCCAGCGCATGAACCGGCGCCCCTGCAAGCTCCAGATCCACGATGGGATCAATTCCGCCAACACGTCCAGGCTGGGCCGTCCGATCTGGTGCGTACGGGCAAACACAAACGGACCCTTGGGCGTGTCTCGCACCTCCAGCTGCTCCACCGGCAAGCCGCAGCGCTTGGCAAAGCCCACCGCTGCTTCAGTGGCCACCCCATCTCGGAAAGCCAGTTGGGCCGGAGGGCCCTTGTGCTCCTGCTGCTCATCCTCCTGCTTGGCGGGCAACCCCTCCACAAGCACGGCCAACCGGCGGGGAGTGCTGGTGACCGCCACTGAGCTCGCTGTAAGACGCGCCAACACCAGATCCCGTTCCACCTGGTCTTTCAGCTGGGGCAGGGCGAGACGGGCAAAGTCGGCAGGGAGCTCCTCAGTGCCGATCTCCAGAAGAAAAAAGGCCATCCATGGGCGCCTAGGCGCTGGTGTGCTCAAGGTCACTGTATGGAAGCGCGTGCCGATCCCCGCCAAGATGGGAACGGCCGTGCGACCTCGGGGCTGTGGACAGACGATCCTGGCTAAACAAACCCGTGCTGAGCGCCGCGGGACTGGGACTTGTGATCACAGGCTTCCAGCTCTGGGGGCTTCAGGGACGCAGTGAACCGAAGCTTTACGACCCTGACCCACAGACCTGCCAGGTGGAGTTGATCCGCACCACCTTCCGCGGCAACCTGCTCCCTTGGCTGGATCAGCCGGAAGTGGTGCAGCAGCGTCTGCGCCAGCTACAGGCAGCCATAACCCTCGACACCCTGAGGGAATGCCAGAGCAAGGGCCTTCTCACCCCAGCCCAGGTGAGCGCCTTGACGATGGAACTGAACCTTACGGGGGGAGGATCAGGGGCGGCTCAATCGCCTGTACGCCCATAAATGGCCTGCCCCTGACCAGTCCGCCAGGCCCACAGCTGATCGCCATAGCTGAAGTGCCACCACTCCTGGGGGTGTTGGGCGAAGCCCACCGCTTCCATCACGTTGGCCAACAGGAGGCGCCGGTGGTGCCATTGGGCTTCCGGGCCCAGGGGATTATCGGCTGCAGCCGAAGCGTGGTGGTGGGGGAAGGAAACGGGGCCGATGGCATCGATGGCTCCACCCATCTCCAGGGGCTCGCCGTTTCCTTCCGCAAGGGTGAGATCCACCGCGGCACCCGTGCTGTGCGGAGGTGGAGTGGCAAGATCCTCGCTCGGAGGAGCCCAGAAACAACCCACCTCTTGCCGCACGGTCTCCCAGGCGGGGCCGGAACCTTCGGGATCCAAACCACGCTCAAGGCAGGCCTCGGCCGTGGCGTGGGCCACCATGAACCGTTGAACGGCCACGGGGCGCCAGGCATCGAAAATGGCCAGTCGCCAAGTGGGAACTTGCTGTTGCAAAAGAGTCTGGGCCGCAAGCAGTCGCTCCACCACCCCCTGCCGCAGGCGGAAGGGACAAGCGTTCGTCCCATACGGTGCTCCCAGGGAGGCGTAAGGATGGGGTTGGAGGCGGTGCAACGGAAGCGGAAGGGGCACGAGGGGCTCCCCCCCCTCCACAATCGGGATAGGGCTCCAGGGGCGAAGGGCCATGACCTCAGGACCACTTAGCGATGCTGAGTGGGACCCTAGATCCGGGCACCGAGAGGCGCCAGCCAACCGCCGGATTTGAGGGGAGATCAATTGAGCTGGGCCGATTCAAGCAGCCGCTGGCGCTGGGTCTCGAGGGCCTGGCGGAGCAGGGGCAGGCGCTCCAGCTCCGGATCTTGGGCCATCAGCTGCTGGGCCACCCGGCGTGCATCCTCCAACACCTCACCGTCTTCGCTGAGAGACGCCAGGGCTAGATCCGGCAACCCCGACTGACGGGTACCCAGCACCTGGCCAGGCCCCCGTAACCGCAGATCCATCTCCGCGATCTCAAAGCCATCGGTGCTGCGAACCAGCACATCCAGCCGCTGGCGGGCCATGGGGTTTTTGCTGTCGTTGATCAGCAGACAGTGGGATACGGCGGCCCCCCGGCCCACCCGTCCCCGGAGCTGGTGCAGCTGGGCCAGGCCAAAACGGTCGGCATGCTCGATCACCATCACGCTCGCCTCGGCCACATCCACCCCCACCTCCACCACCGTGGTGCTCACCAACACTTGGATGGTGCCTGCAGAGAAGGCCTGCAGAGCCCGCTGCTTGTCCTCACTGGCGAGTCGACCGTGCAGGAGCCCCACCAAGAGGTCGGGAAACACCTCCTCGGCCAGGTGACGATGCACCTCCACCGCCGAACGGAGATCCAGCTTCTCGCTCTCCTCCACCAGGGGCAGCACCACATAGGCCCGCTGGCCCAAAGCCACCTGCTCCCGAATCAATGCCCAGGCCTCGGGGCGCTGGTCAGAGCGCAGCAAGTGGGTTTGCACCGGGGTGCGCCCCGGCGGCAATTCATCGATCTGGCTCACATCCAGATCCCCATGCACCGAAAGGGCGAGGGTGCGGGGGATGGGGGTGGCGGTCATGGTGAGCAGGTGGGGCTGCAGGCCCTTGGCCAGCAGGCGGTTGCGCTGGCGCACCCCGAAGCGGTGCTGTTCGTCCACCACCACCAGGCCCAGGCGCAGAAACTGCACCGGGTCTTCCAGGAGCGCATGGGTGCCCACGAGGAGCTGGAGTTGGCCATTGGCCAGATCCTGCAGCATCTCCCGGCGCCGCCGAGCAGGGGTGGAGCCCGTGAGCAGGTCTGAGGTGATGTGGAGCTGGGCGAGCCAGGGGGCGAGCTTGCGGTGATGCTGTTCGGCCAGCACTTCGGTGGGGGCCATTAGGGCCCCCTGGCAGCCGGCTTCGATGGCGGTCAGCAGAGCCGCAAGGGCCACCACGGTCTTGCCACTGCCCACATCCCCCTGCAGCAGGCGGGCCATGGGCTGGGGCTGGGCCAGATCCTGGTGAATCTCCGCCAACACCCTCTGCTGGGCCCCGGTGAGGGGAAAGGGGAGCAAGGCCAACAGGCGAGAGAGCAAGCCCTCCTCAGCCCCCCCTGGGAAGAACAGGGGGGGAGCCTCCTGGCGTTTGAGGCGCTGCCGGCGCAACCCCAAGGCCAGCTGCAACAGCAGGAATTCATCAAACACCAACCGGCGCCGGGCCCTTTGCAGACGCTCTTCATCCAGGGGGCGGTGGATCTGCTCAACCGCTTCGGCGCGGCTGGGCAATTGCAACTCCTCCTCGACCAGCTGGCGGCCGAGGGGGTCGGGCCAATGGCGCACCAGGGGAAGCACCTTGGCGATCGCCTGCCTGAGGGTGTCGGCCGAGAGCCCCTCGGTGAGGGCATACACGGGCACCAACCGGCCAATCTGCTGAGAGCGCACCGGACTGGAGGGACTATCGAGCACTTCGATCAAAGGATCGGTAAACCCCAGTCCCCAGGGGCCCTCCTTGACCAGACCACTCACCGCCACCGTGGAACCGGGTGGATAGAGCCGCTGCTGACTCTTCAGCCAACCGGGACTGGCGAAACGGCGGCCAGCAAAAAAACGGCTCACCTTCAGACGGCCGGTGACATCTTGCAGGTGCAGCTCCAGAAAGGAAAGGTTGGGATTTTTGGGGCTGGTGGCCGTATGGCAGCGGCGCACAGTGGCCACCACAGTGGCCGTGTTCCCTGGCACCAGGGCACTGATGCGCACGAGGTTGGCGTAGTTCAGGTAGTCGCGCGGGTAGTGCTGCAACAGATCCACCACCTGAAACAGCCCCAGGGCCGCCAGGCGAGTGGCCTGGCGGGGGCCGATTCCTGGCACCTCCCCAAGAGGGGTGGTGGGCTCCAGCTGACGCAGAGGCTGGAGTGGGCGGCCACCGGCATGCCCTGGTGAATCCCCAGGGCTCTCGGTGGACAGCCGCAGGCGGGGTGGCGCCACGGGCTGGGAGGGCCTGGAGCGGGTGAGCAGCAGGTGCAATCCCTGGCGGAGTTGGGCAACCAGCTGCTGGCGCCGGGCGACGCCCAAATGGCCATAGCCGCTGAACCCCTCACGCCAGGAGGGCAGCTGGGGCAGATCTGTCTCCTGAACACCCTCTGGAAGGTCCGCCAGGGAGCGCACCACAAAACCGCTGAAGGTGTCGTAGCGGCCCTGAAGATCACCAAAGCCCCGGTCGGCCTCCAACTGGGCAGCCTTGTGGAGCAGATCGCACCAGGCTCTCAGGCCTGGGGCCTGGGGGGATTCAACTGGCTGTCGTGACGCCACAGGCGTTGGGCATGGTGGGCCTGCAGGCGGCGCTGTAGGCGGTGGGCAGTCTCGGCCATTTTGTGGATCTCCTGCCGGTGGTGGTGCAAACGACGGCGACAAGTGCGCAGGCGCGGCTGCTCGAGCTCCAGATCCACCATGCGCAGGAGCACTCCCATGGGGGGGTGGGGAAAGATGGCGGCACCCTGAGGCGCTATGGGCAGCTGGAGCAGGTTGGCCGGAGCGCCCTGGGGTTCGATCTGGCCCATTAGCACCGCATCCATGAGGGGCACGGGCACCGGCGCCACCACCAGGCCGGCCCGTGCCATCTCCAGATTCACACCGTGGGAGAGATTGCGCAGCCGACGGCTCAGGGCGATATCCCAAGCCTCCAAGCACTGGAGCAAAGCAACGGGATCGCGGGGCAATTGCCCGGACGACCAGGGAACCTCCAGGTTGGATGAACTGCGCTCCAGAGCGGCCAACATCTCTTCGCTGAGATGGAGACCTGGAAAAGGAAGACCTGTGGCATCCTCCGGTGCCTCAGCCGTTGGCGGCAAGGACGAGGAGAAGGGGAAAGGCTCCTCCCCCAAGGGAGGATTGAGCTGCAGCTGGATTGATCCCTGGGGCAAGGGTTCGCCCCCCCCACTCTCCTGCAGGGATTGGTTCCGCAGGGCTAGCCGCTGGCGTTCCTGGGCCATCTGGGTGGCCAGGTTGAGCAGTTGCTCCACCGTGAGAAAGCTGGAGCAACGCTCCATCAGGCCCTTGAGGCGGCTGTGCAAATGGGCACGCTCGGCAGGATGGAGCCGGTTGTAGCCCTGGGGATTCACCTGGGTGGCCAGGTGGGAGCAGGCCTGGTCCAGGCTGGCGGGAAGCACGTCCCGCAGCACCTGCAGGTAGAGGGCCAGGTCGCGGTAGAGCTGGGGAATCTGTTGATCCAGCCTGGCCTGAATGGCCCCCATCGACTGGGGGGCTGGGCCGGCGGGTTCGCTCACCTCAAGCCGCCTTCCCCATGGCCGCAACTTCCGCGGCAAAATCGCTTTCTTGCACCTCAATCCCCTCGCCGAGGGTGTAACGGGTGAAGCGCCGCACCCGAATGTTTTCCCCAGTCTTACCGGAGGTCTGCTTCACCAATTCGCCCAGGGTGATGGAGCCATCACGGATGTAGGGCTGGTCGAGGAGGGCCAATTCCTTCAATCGCTTGCCAATGCGGCCCTCAACAATCTTGGCTTTCATCTCCTCCTTCTTGCCCGCCAGATCATCACGGCCCATTTCGATCGACTTTTCCCGCTCCACCACCTCAGGGGGAATCTCCTCGGTGGTCACGTACTCAACGTTGGGGCAGGCCGCGATTTGCATGGCCACGTTGCGGACGAGCTCTTGAAAGAGCTCGCCCCGGGCCACGAAATCGGTTTCACAATTCACCTCCACCAACACCCCTACCCGACCACCCGTGTGGATGTAGCTCCCCACAACGCCCTCTGCTGCGGTGCGGCCTGCTTTTTTCTCCGCACTGGCAATGCCCTTCTGTCGCAACCACTCCACGGCTTTGGTCAGGTCGCCAGCAGATTCCTGCAGGGCCTTCTTGCAATCCATCATGCCGGCGCCGGTCTTGTCGCGCAGGTCTTTGACGAGCTTGGCGCTGATCTCAGCCATTGGGAGAACGTTTGGGAAGAAAGAAAGAGGGTTGGAACGGTTCTGAGGTGAAACGGGGAGGCAGGGGCCTAACCCTCCTCCTCTCCCCGATCCTGGGATCCGCTGCGCCCCTCGTTGATGGCATCCGCCAGACGGCCGAGCACCAGTTGGACGGAGCGCACCGCATCGTCGTTGCAGGGGATGGGCACGTCGCAGAGATCGGGATCGCAATTGGTATCCAACATGGACACCAGGGGAATATCGAGTTTGCGGCACTCGAGAACCGCATTGGTTTCCCGCCGCTGGTCGACCAGCACCACCACATCGGGCAGGCGGCGCATGGTTTTCAATCCACCGAGATACTTCTGCAGGCGGTCGAGCTCGCGGCGCAGAACGGCCGCTTCCTTCTTGGGACGCATGGCAATGGCGCCAGATGACTCCATCCGCTCCAGATCCTTGAGGCGATCAATTCGGGCACGCATGGTGCTCCAGTTGGTGAGCATGCCGCCCAGCCAGCGCTGGTTGACATAAGCCGCTCCACAACGGCTGGCTTCCTGGGCTATCACCTCAGAAGCCTGCTTCTTGGTGCCGACAAACAGGAAACGCTTGCCACTACGGGAGGCATTGCGCACCCACTTGTAAGCGTTGTTCATGCAGACCGCGGTCTGCACCAGATCAATAATGTGCACCCCATTGCGCGCGCAATAGATGTAGCGCGACATCTTGGGGTTCCAGCGACGGGTCTGGTGGCCGAAATGGGCACCAGCTTCCATCATCTCGGCGAGCGTGACGACAGCCATGGGTAGGGTTTCGGGTTGGCCTCCACCTGCCAGGGATGGGCCGCAAGGCTGCCATCACCCGAAACGTGCAGGTGTGCGGAATGGGTGAACCAAGTCAACTTACCAAACGGTCAGCTGAGGCCTTGCCTCCGGGCTTCAGCAAAGAGCTCCCGCACCCCCAGCCGGTTCAGGGGCAAACGCAGCAGTTCCATCGCCCAACGGGCCTGGCCATGACGCAACAACCAGGCCAGCACAGGCCGGAGGCTCCGTTCGTTGAGCACACCCCCCAGTGTGAGGAGCTCCCAGAGGAGGCGATGGAGCCAGGTGTACTGAATGATGGTGCGCACGCGCCGGGTGGGGTGCTTGCGGAAAAACACCAGGGCCATCCGGGCCCGCTCACGCTCTACCCGCATCAGATCGGGAATCTGCTCCAGGGTGAGGGCTGGATGCCAGTGATACCCCACAGCTTCCGGAGCCCGCACCAGCACAACCCTCAGCTGGCGCAGCCGCTCCCCCAACTCCAGATCTTCCCAACCATAGAGATGGAAGGTGATGTCGAACAACCCCGCCTTTTCCAACACCTCCCGATCAATGGCCACGTTGCCCGTAGCGAAATAGGCCCAGGAGAGATCGGTGAGTTTGTGGGGCTCGCTGGTGGGCTGATCGAAATTGGCCGTGTTGATCACCGCGCCATAGGTGAAGCACAGGCGATCCCCCCGCTCTGTCCACGCCCTTTGGAGGGCACGGGCGTGGCAGAGGAGGAAGGTGGGCGTCACCACCAGGTCGCTGTCGATAAAGACAATCACATCCCCCCGGGCCTCCTCCACCCCCCGGTTGCGTCCCTGGGCCGGCCCGCCATGCTCCTGGCAGAACAGGCGGACATGGGGAAATAGGTGCCCATGGGCCTGAAGCCAGGGAACGGTGTCATCGCTGGAGCCGTCATCCACCACCACCACCTCGTAGCGATCCACGGGGGTCTCCAGCCGCTGCTCTTCCAGGGCCCGCAGACACTTCTGGAGGATCGGCAGGCGGTTGTAGGTGGGAATGACGACGCTGAAAAACATGGCTAGGCCGGCATGGAAAAGGGGGGATCCCCTTGGATCCCCCCTGCCAAAGCTCCCGCAGGAGCACCCAGGGGTGAGCGGCTCAGTCGGCGGCGCCGCCGTTGCTGGCCGTGCCCGTTACGCCGTTGCCCGCTCCTTCGCCCCGGCCGTCGTTACGCAGCTTGCGCTTTTTGAATTTGCGGGCGTAGGCGCGGTTGCGCTCCTGCTTTTCTTTCTTGAGATTGCGGCGTTTGGCCATGCGCGAGGTGCGTAGAACTGAGAAGCAACAACCCTAGCCAACGGCGAGTACGGGCTCCTCACTCCAGAGCCTGCCATCTTCCATTTGCACCAGCCGATCCGCCACGTCCAGAATGCGGGGGTCGTGGGTGACCATCAACACCGCACAGCCCTGCTCCCGTGCCAGGCTTTGGAGAAGGTTCACCACATCCCGGCCGCTCTGCCGGTCGAGAGCAGCCGTGGGTTCATCAGCCAGCAGTAGGCGGGGCTGGGCAGCCAGGGCGCGGGCAATTGCCACCCGTTGCTTCTGGCCGCCGGAGAGATCATGGGGAAGTTTTCCCATGTGATCCTCCAGGCCCACGGCCCGCAACCACTGCCGGGCCAGATCCCGCCTGGCCCGGTAGGACAGCCCGGGCAACAAATCCGAGCCCATCTGGACATTTTGCTCGGCCGTGAGGCAGCGCAGCAGGTTGTGGCCCTGGAAGATCATGCCGATGCTCTGGCGGAGCCGTTGTCGCTCCCCCCTGCCGCAGCTCCGGAGCTCCAGGCCCAGCACCCGCACCGAGCCGTCCATCACCTGGCGCAGGGCCCCCACCAGGGTGAGGAGGGTGGTTTTGCCGCAGCCGGAGGGCCCCGTCAGCAACACCACCTCTCCAGGCTGAATCACCAGATCCACCCCCTGGAGCACCTGGCGGCGCATGGAGCCCTTGCCATACCAATGGCTCAGGCCCTGCACCTCCACCGTTGGCTCGGAGCCCCTGGGAGGGGACAGCTGGGGACTGGCGGCGACCATGGCGCTAAAAGATCTCCGCGGGGTCGGCATCTGCCAGCTTGCGCATGGCCAGCAGGGCCGACGCCATGCACATCGTGAGGATCATGGCGAGAACGATCAACGATCGGTCGCCTGTCATGGAGACGGGCAGGTTGGTGCCTTGCCGAACCAGCACATAGAGACCCTGACCGGCGAGCCAGGCCGGCACGAAGCCCAGGGCCGACAGGAGCAGGCCCTCCCGGGCAACCACCCCGAGGAGAGTGGTGAGGGGATAGCCCATGGCCATGAGGGTGGCATATTCCGGCAGATGATCACTGACATCGGAATAAAGAATCTGGTACACAATCACACACCCCACCACAAAACCCATGGCGGCGCCGAGGGTGAAGATGAAGCCGATGGCGGTGCTGCTGCGCCAGTAGTTTTTTTCAAACTCCTCAAACCCTTTCTTGCTGTAGACGGCCACATCGGGCGGCAGGGTCTGGCGCAGGCGGCGCGCGACGGCAGCAGCATCGGCACCAGGCTTCAGACGGATGAGCCCCAGCTCGATGCTGCCCGGCGGTGTGGAGGGCATGAGCTGGAGGTAGGTTTCGCTGCTGGTGAGCATGTTGCCGTCCGCTCCGAAGGAGGGGCCTAGAGACACCAGCCCCGCCACCCGCACCCGTTTGCCCGCCACTTCCGTTTCCACGGTGCGGCCTTCCTTGAGCCAACGGGCGATGGGGCCGTATTCCGGTCGCGAGCGCTCATCAAAGAGGATGCGACCCCGCTGGGTAAGCAGCTTGGCCTGGTCCGCCAAGTCGGGAAGAAGAAAGAGGGAATCATCGGGCTCAAAGCCCAGGGTGAGGATCGAACGGGTGGTGCGCGTTTCCGGATTGCGCCAAAGCAGGAGGTTCCAATGCACGGGCGTGGTGCCCGCCACGTCCGGATCGGCCATGGCCTGCACCAGGCGCCGCCGGGGAAAGCCCGCCATGGCGATGGAGCTCATGGTGCGGGGGCTGATCAGCACCAGATCGGTGTCAAACAGCTTGTGCAAAGTGACGCTGGCATCGAAGAGGCCATCGCGAAACCCCAGCTGCATGAACATCAGGATGCCCGCGAAGCAGATGCCCGCGAGGGCCACGGCCAGCCGGGCCGGCTGGCGGGTGAGCAGCAACCAGGCCAAGGGGATCCGCCGGCCCTGCCAGGGCATGGGGAGGCTCATGGCTGAAGGCGGGCGATCACTTTGAGGCCCGTGAGGCTGCGCACCCTGGAGGCATCCTCCGGCGTGAGCCCCACCCGCACTTCCACGATGCGGGCATCCACATCGCCACTGGGATCAGTGGAGAGCACCTCCCGTTGCCGAACCTGGGGGCTGATGCGAACCACGGTGCCCCGCAGCGTGCCCTTGAAGCCGCCGTTTTCACTGCTGATCAGCACACTCTGGCCGAGGCGCACCCGGTCGATATCGCTCTCGTACACCTCCAGCAGAGCCTCCATGCGCTCACTGGCACCCAGCTCCAGGATGCCCTTATCGCCGGGCCTCTCCCCCACCCGGGCCTGGATGCGCAGCACGGTGCCATCGATGGGGGCTCGCAGTGTGGTGTTGGCCAGATCGGCCCGCACCCGCTCCAGATCGGCGCGGGCCACCTGCCACTCCCCCATCAGCTGGAGATATTGCTGCTCACGGCGATCCAGCTCATCGGCGCTGATGGCGCCCGCACCGGTGAGTTGGCGATAGCGGTTGAGCTCCCGCTGCTCCACCTGCAACCGTCTCACCAGGTTGGCCAGGCGGGTGCGAATCACCTGCTCCTCTGCTTGCAGGGTGGGTCCGGTGTCAAAGCGGGCCAACACCTCCCCCTGCCGAACCCGGTCGCCCTCGTTCACCAGCAGTTCGCTGAGCCTGGGGCTGCCGCCAATGCCTGCGATCGGTGCGGCCAGCACCCGGATGTTGCCCGCGGGCTCCAGGCGGCCAAGGGCTGCCACGGCTTCGGGAGCCCTCTTGGGAGGGGTCTTCGGGGCAGGCGCCGTTGCCTGGGAAGGAGATCTATTGGGGAGGGCCAACTGGCGGGTGGCCACCAGGGCCACCAGGGTGAGGGCAGAACCCGCCAGGGCGGCCACCAGGGCCAAGGGGAGGCTCACTCCAGTGGCAGGCCGCCCCGATGCCTCCGATGCCCCAGCCCCAGTCAGATCTGGGGCTCGGGCGCCAACGGGTCGTCGAAGAGCAGGGTCTCGATGTAGGTGTTCGCCCACTCCGGGTTGAACGCCTTCTCCAGAACCCGCCGGGTCTTGTCGTTCTGTTTCTGCTGCTGGCAATAGCGAAGCTGCCCCTCCCAGCGCGCCAAAGTAGCTGCATCATCCCAGGGCTGGGGCTGAACTGTGGTGCTTGCCTGGCCCAGGAGCGCCAGGAAAGCCGCCACCTCCTCCACAAACCAACCCTCCTCCTCAGGTGTGCGGGGTCGGACGAACAGCACATGGGGGGAGAAGATCGATCCCCAGGGCGGCAGCTCCCGAACCTCGCTGAAGGGCGCCCGGGGGCGCTCCGCCAGCGCAGCCTCAATCTGTGGCGGGAGAGCTGGGGTCACGGGAGAAAGGTCCACGATCGCCGCCGACACCACGCCGCGGCCCGCGACGATGTCTGCGCCAAAGACGGGCAGGTCGTAGCGGGGATCGGGGAAGTAGACACAATGGAGAATCTGGAGCCCCGCCCCGAGGCGAGCCGTTTCCAGGTGGAGCTTTCGCAATCCCCGGCTGCGGTGCAGTTCGTTGCGGATGAACAGCTGTTCCCCATCCAGGCTGCCGCTGATGGCCTCCAGGGCGGGATCAAGAGCCAAGGGCTCCAGATCGGGCAGCTGCTCGCGCAGCTCCCGAATCCGACTGGCCAGGGCATCGACCAAGGGGTGGACACCGAGGGACATCTGGCTCATCAGCAGGACCCAGCAGCCAGCAGAATGGCGATCCTGCCATGCGCTGATGAGTCAAACCCGCGGATGTTGCGCCCCATTGCTGCCGGCCCTGGCTGATCCCATCACCCATCGGCTGGGCAACGGCGTCGACCTGGTGAGCCTCGAGATTCCCGAAGCGCCCCTGGTGTGCCTGGATTTTTGGTGCCGGGCCGGAAGCGTATTTGAGGCCCCCAGCGAGAGCGGCATGGCCCACTTTTTGGAACACATGGTGTTCAAGGGGAGCGCGCATCTAGCGCCGGGTGAATTTGATCTGCAGATTGAGGCCCTGGGAGGCAACAGCAATGCGGCCACCGGTTTTGATGATGTGCACTACCACGTGCTGATCAGCCCTGAGGCCGCGCCCCGGGCGCTGGATCTGCTGCTGGAGCTGGTGCTTACCCCCCGGCTGGAGGCTCAGGCCTTTGCCATGGAACGGCAGGTGGTGCTGGAGGAACTGGCCCAAAGCGAAGACCAACCGGAGGAAGTGGCCCTGCAACGGCTCTTGGAGCTGGCCTGCCCCGAGCATCCCTACAGCTTGCCGATCCTGGGGCGGCGCCAGGCGCTCCTCGGCCATGCCCCCGAAGCCATGGCGGCCTTCCACGAGAGGCTTTATGGGGGAGGACGCTGCGTGCTGGCCTTCTCCGGAGCGGTGCACCCCTCCCTGGTGGAGCATGCCTCCTTGGGATCCCTCGCCCAGCTGCCCCCCTGCCGCGAACCCGGACCCCTTCCGGGGCTGAAGGTGGAAGCGGGGAACCACCAGCTGGCCCTGCCCAGGCTGGAGGCAGCCCGGCTGTTGATGGCCTGGTGGCAACCGGCCGCGCCCCACCTGGAGGCGGTGATCGGCGCCGATCTGGCCACCACCGTGTTGGCGGAGGGGCGCCGTTCCCGGCTGGTGGAGCGCCTGAGGGAACAGCTGCGGGTGGTGGAGAGCATCGATCTCGATCTGCACACCATGGAATGCGGCAGCCTCGCCCTGTTGGAAGCGGTGTGTGGGCCGGAGGATTTGGAGGAGGTGCGCGAAGCGATCAGCAGCGTGTGGAAGGAGGTGATGGAGCAGCCGATCGGTCAGGAGGAATGGGAGCGGGCGCGGCGGCTGGTGAGCAACAGCTATCGGTTTGGCCTGGAGGCCCCTTCAGGTGTGGCGGGTCTGATCGGGAATGCCCGCCTGTGGGGGCGAGATCCCCAGCTGGCGGCTCCTTTGGAGATGCTGCAGCGCTGGACTCCTTCCCGTCTGCAGGAGGAGGCCCTAGCGAGCCTGGATCCAGAACGGGCCTGCGTGCTCGAGGCGGTGCCCGCATGAGCCCCGCCCTGGCCACAGACCTGGAGCACACAGCCCTTGCAGGGGGCCTGCCATTGGTGGTGCTGCGCCGCCCCGGCCCCCGGGTGCTGGCGGCCCGGTTGATCATTCGCGGCGGGAGTGGCGCCGATCCCCAGCACCAACGGGGAGCCCACCAGCTGCTGGCGGGCCTGATGACCCGGGGCTGCGGCGAGCTGAACGCGGAAGCCCTGGCCGATCTCGTGGAGGGTGCGGGGGCGGCCCTTCGGGCGGAAGCCACGGAGGATGCCCTCACCCTGGCGCTCCACTGCGGAGCGGAAGATGCCGAAGATCTGCTGCCCTTGCTGCTCGCGATGGTGCGCCAGCCCACCCTCCAACCAGATCAGGTGGATCTGGAACGTCAGCTCAACCTCCAGACCCTGCAACGTCAGAGAGAAGACCCGTTCCAGCAGGCCCACGACCAGCTGCGCCGCCTGCTCTTCGATGGGGGACCCTATGGGCACGACCCCCTCGGGGTGGAAGCCGACCTCTCCCAGCTAGAGCGGCACGATCTGGAGCCGCTGGTGCACCAGCTGGGCACCCAGGGGGCCGTGCTGGTGCTTTGTGGAGATACTCCTGAGCGGGTGGTGGACCTGCTCAACAGTGCCCTGCGGAGCCATCCCTGGGAGGTGACCTCACCCCGTTCCAGCCTGTCGCCCAGGGGTGCCGGGCCATCGGAACGGATCAGCTCCCTTGAGGAAGACACGGAACAGCTGGTGTTGCTTCTGGGGGCCGGCACAGTTCCCTACGGCCATCCCGATGCCCTGGCCCTGCGACTCCTGCAGGCCCACCTGGGTTCAGGAATGTCGAGCCGGCTGTTTCAGGCCATGCGGGAGGAGAGGGGCCTGGCCTACGACGTGGGCGTGCACCTCCCGGCCCGCTGCGGGCCCTCACCCTTCGTGATGCACCTCTCCACCTCGGCGGAGCGAGCAGCGGAGGCCACCACCTGCCTGCTGGATGAGTGGCAGGTGGTGATGGAGCATCCGATCGCCGCAGAAGCCCTGGCCCTGGCCCTAGCGAAATACCGGGGGCAAGACGCCATGGGCCGACAAACCTGTGGCCAGCTCGCGGAACGCCTGGCCCTGGTGCTCAGCCATGGGCTGCCCATCGATCAGGTGGAATCCCAGTTGGAGCAAGCAGCCCAGCTCACCCCTCCCGATCTTCTCGAGGCAGCCTCCCACTGGTTGCGGCGGCCCGGCCTCAGCCTGGTGGGGCCAGCCTCGGCCCTTCAAGCGGCGGAGCAGGCCTGGCAGCGGCACCCCCTCAGTGAGATGGCTCCTGGGGGCTGACGCCAACTTGGAGTTGGGAGCTGGCGAGCAGAAAGGTGCCACGGCGAAACCGCACCGCCAGCTGATCGCGCGCCCGCCGTTCCACCACCACACCAATCTCCTCTGGATCCACGAGATCGGGGGGGCGGAGCATGGGCATGGGGTCTGCCGTTTTCAGATAGGGCACCGGGCCAAGGAGTTGCACTTGGGCTCCGATCTCGGGGCCTGATGCACTGGAAATAGGCGTCGACATGAAACTCCCCCTGCTGCAGGATGGTGCCGTTTCCATTCAAAGACGTGTTACGGGCCCTTGCCACCTGGAGCGGCGCCATTGCTGGGCTCTTCCTCATCCTGGCCGGCGGATTGGTGTCTGCGGCCATTCCCTTCCCCACGGAGGGAGGTTGGGGGCTAAGGCCTCTGGGCGTCACCCTGCAGGTGCCAGCCCTGCTGCTCATCGCCTTGGTGGGGGGCCATCGCATGGCCCTGATCGCCGCTGTGGCCTACCTCTCCATGGGCCTGTTCCAGATCCCGGTGTTCCACGAGGGCGGGGGGCTGGGCTATCTCCTAGATCCGGGCTTCGGCTATCTGGCTGGGTTCCTCCCTGCCGCCTGGCTGAGTGGAAAGCTCGCCCGCCAGAGCGGCATGGATGGCCCCCTCTCCCTCACCGGAGCGGCCGTTCTGGGGTTGCTGGTGATGCACCTCTGTGGGCTGGCGAACCTTGTTCTCGGCGGCCTAGCGGGCCGATGGGGGGGAAGCACGGGAACCCTGGTGCTGGGCTATGGCCTGGCCCTGTTCCCCCAGCTTCTGCTCTGCTGTGCCGTTGGCGTGCTGGCCTGGTTGCTGCGCCGCCTGCTGCTGGTATCCCCATGAGGGGATCTCCCACACTCCTGAGGAGGCTTGCCCTGGCTGTGGGCCTGGGGGTGGTGGTGTTGGATCAGGTGAGCAAACGCTGGGCCCTCGATCAGCTCCCCCCAGGCCTGCCGAGGAGCTTCCTCCCGGGCCTGCTCAACCTCCAGCTGGTGCAAAACACCGGAGCCGCCTTCAGCCTGTTCAGCGAGGCCCCCCGCCTGTTGGCGTTGGTGAGCCTGCTGGCGAGCGGAGCCGTGCTGCTCTGGATCCTGCGCCAACCCCTCAGCAGCCGCTGGGAGAGCCTGGGCTTGGGGTTCCTTCTAGGAGGAGCTTTAGGCAACGGCCTCGACCGCTGGAGGATGGGGGCTGTGATCGACTTTCTGGCGCTGGTGCCGATTGACTTCCCCATCTTCAACCTGGCGGATGTGGCGATCAACCTGGCGGTGTTGTGTTTTCTCGTGCATCTCTCGCGCCCGCGCGGCTCCGCAGAGGACACCCGTGGCTAAAAGCGCCAGGCCCGCGGAGGTGGAGCTCCATGTGCCCTGCCAGCCCCCACGGCGGGTGGTGCTCCACGGCTCCTGCTACACAATTGGTCGCGACACCAACTCAGACCTGCCGCTGGACCATGGGGCCGTCAGCAGGCGCCATGCCCTGCTGGAGCTCCATGGCAACCACTGGTTGCTGAGCGATTGCGGCTCCACCAATGGCCTTTGGTGGCGCGGCCGGCGGATTCAGCAATTGGTGCTCCGCCATGGGGATCAGGTGCGTTTTGGCCCGGAGGAGGAAGGCGGGCTACCAGAACTGAGCTTCGAGCGCCTGAGCAACCCCAAGCTGCAGCGGCTCCTGCAACGGGCCGGGATCACCCTCGCCGCCCTCACGGGGGTATCGCTGGCGGTTTTGGCCCTCTCGGCCCTGCGGATGCCCATCCATGGATCCCTGGCAGGCGTGCGCGGGCCGCTGGTGCTCTATGACCGTTCCGGACGGCCCATCGCCTCTGCGGAAGATCAGCGCCACCGGGAGCTGGGCCGGTTGGACGACTATCCGCCAGTGCTGATCGCTGCCCTGCTCGCGAGTGAAGACAGTCGCTTCTGGTGGCATCCGGGAGTGGATCCGATCGGCACGGCCCGGGCTCTGCTCACCAACCTCCTGGGTGGACGGGTGCTGGAGGGGGGGAGCACGCTGACGCAACAGCTGGCCCGCAGCCTCTATCCCAACCTGGTGGGGCAGGGCGAAACCCTCGACCGCAAATGGCGGGAGCTCCTGGTGGCCCTTCAACTGGAATCACGGTTTAGCAAGCGGGATCTGCTTCTGAGCTATCTCAACCGGGTGTACCTCGGGGCCGGCTGGGGATTTGAGGACGCCTCCCGGCGCCTGTTTGACAAACCAGCCGGGAAGCTGCAAACCGAGGAAGCGGCTCTGCTGGTGGGCCTGTTGCCCTCCCCCAACGGAAACGATCCCTGTGTGAATCCCGCAGCCGCCTTGGAGGCACGGAACGGAGTGCTCAACAAAATGGTGACCACGGGGCGGTTGGGGGCTGATGACGCCCGCAGGGCCCGCCGCCGACCGATCCAGTTGGCGGGCGGCGCCTGCCGGGGGGTGCAACGTCAGGCGGCACCGTTCTACAGCGATCAGGTGCGGCGCGATCTGGAGAATCTGGTGGGGCAGGACGTGGCCTCCGAGGGCAACTTTCTGATCGACACCCACCTGGATCCCGCCCTTCAGGCCACGGTGGAGCGGCTGCTGCGCCAGCGCATTGAGGCCAACCGGTCTTTGGGGGTGAGTGAGGGAGCGGTGGTGGTGCTGGATCAGAAGACCGGCGGCATCCTTGCCATTGCCGGAGGGCGCGACTACCGGCAAAGCCAGTTCAATCGGGCCAGCATGGCCCTGCGCCAACCCGGAAGCACGTTCAAGTTGGTGCCCTACGTGCTGGCCATTGAGCGGGGGGCCAGACCCACGGATGGCATTGGCTGCGGTCCCCTGCGATGGCAGGGGCAATTCTTTGATAGCGGCTGTGGGGGCACCATCAGCCTTCGGCAGGCCCTGGCCATCAGCAGCAACACCGCTGCCCTGCGGCTGGGTCGACAGGTGGGGTTGGAGGCGTTGGTGCAGAAGGCAAGGGATCTGGGCATCACCAGCCCCCTCCAACCCGTGCCAGGGCTTGTGCTAGGCCAGAGTGAGGTAACCCTTCTGGAACTTACCTCGGCCTATCTGGCCGTGGCCAACGATGGGCTCTGGCAATCACCCAGCACCATCCGCAAACTCACCGATGGGGAACACTGCGCCGCCAGCAAGGAAGGAAACCTCTGCCGCGGAGCCTCCGCAAAGGCCGCACCGTCAGTGTCGCGTCGGGTGATGGGCCAGGCCACGGCCCGCACCATGCAAAGGATGCTGCAAGGTGTCGTGAGCAGCGGCACCGGCACGGCCGCCTATGTGCACCCTGGGATCGGCGGCAAAACCGGCACCACCAATGAGGGGCGGGATCTGGTGTTTGTGGGCTTCGATCCCTCCAGGAAGTGGGTGATGGGGGTATGGCTTGGCAACGATGACAACACCCCGAGCCAGGCCACCAGCGCACTGGCCGCATCCCTCTGGGGCGAGATCATCCGTTCCACGTCCCCTTCCCAGTGACGGCCTGATGCCTCGCCTCCGCCTCTGGCTCTGGATTGGGGTGGCCCTGGTGGTGCTGCTTCTCGTGGGCGTGGTGCTGCAGGGTGTCAACCAACTGCTCTGGCAACTGAGCTACTGGCTGCCGGGCTGGCTGGTGGGCCCCCTGCTGGTGGTGGTGGTGGCGGCGGTGGTGCTGGCCCTGGTGCAGCTGGGATGGCCCTGGATCCAGTCTTTGAGTCGTTCGGGAACCCAGCGCAAGGGGCTGCCTGCGGAGAAAGCCAGCAATCGGCGAGAGGCGGCGGCCCGCAACCTCGAGGCCATCGATCAAACCCTCGAGCAGGTGCGTGATGCAGTGGAGCGCCAAGCCCTGCAACAGGAGCGGGAACGCATGCAGGCGGAATTGGAGCGGGGCGATGTGGTGATCGCCGTGTTTGGCACGGGCTCCACCGGCAAAACCTCCCTGATCCGTGCCCTCCTGCAGGAGCTGGTGGGCACGGTGGGGGCCCCCATGGGCTCCACCCGCACCGTGAACCGCTACCGGCTCCGCCTGCAGGGCCTTGACCGGGCTGTGATCCTGGAAGATACCCCAGGCATCCTGGAGGCGGGAGAGGCGGGACGGGAACGGGAGGAAACGGCGCGGCGGCAGGCCGCCCGGGCAGATCTGTTGCTGCTGGTGGTGGATGGGGATCTGCGGGCAGCGGAATGGGAGGTGTTCGAAACCCTGGCCAGCGTGGGAAAACGGCTCCTGCTGGTGCTCAACAAATGCGATCTCCGGGGGGAGCAGGAGGAGCAGCGCCTGCTGACCTTGCTGCGGCGCCGCTGCGCCGGCCGCCTCCTCAAAGAGGACGTTGTGCCCGTGAGCTCCGCCCCCCAGAGCGTGCCCATGCCTGGAGGGCGCCCCTACCAACCCGCTCCGGAGGTGGAGGCGCTAGTGCGGCGCATGGCCGCGGTGCTCCACGCCGAGGGGGAGGAATTGATTGCCGACAACCTGCTGTTGCAGTGCCGAAAGCTGGGGGAAGCCAGCCGGCAGCTGCTGGATCGGCAGCGGCGACAGGACGCTGAGCGGATCGTGGATCGCTACATGTGGATCGGCGCCGGGGTGCTGATGGTGACACCCCTACCGGGGATCGACCTGCTGGGTACGGCGGCAGTGAATGCCCAGATGGTGATGGAAATCGGCAAGGTGTATGGGGTGCAGCTGAGCCGATCGTCCGCCCAGGATCTGGCCGTTTCGGTGGGCCGCACCCTGGCTGGGCTGGGGTTGATCAAAGGGGGGGTGGGCCTGCTCACCAGTGCACTCACCCTCCAGCTGCCCGTGCTGCTGGTGAGCCGGGCGATCCAGGCGGTCAGCGCGGCCTGGCTCACTCGGGTGGCAGGGCAGAGCTTCATCACCTACTTCCAGCAAAACCAGGACTGGGGAGATGGGGGCGTGCAGGAGGTGCTGCAGGAGCAGTTCAACCTCAACCGTCGAGAAGGGGCCCTGCGCCAGTTTTTGGAGCTGGCCTTGCAGCGGGTGGTGGAGCCCCTCCAGCAGCAGGGCTTGCAGCTGCCACCGCAGCCGGGGCCAAGCTCCCGAAGGCCTCGGGTGGGGGAGGACGGAGGGGGCCGGAACGGTCCAGCAGGATCACCATCAACAGATAGAGCAGGCCGATCAGGATCGAAACCGCCCCGGTGACCAGGGCCACCCAGCGGGGGCGTGGGGAAGGGGAACTCATCTGGGAGACACGATGGGCAAACTGTGGCGCACCACCCGGGCGAGCTGCTCCAGGTGGGCCGGGGAGGTGTGGGGGTTGCCGAGCACGGCCTTGAGGTGGTAATGGCCTTGGTAGTGGGGGCGGGAGAGCATGAGGCGATGCTCCAGGAGGGCCTGGCGCGTGGTCTGACTCCAGAGATCGGTGAGGGCTGGATCGGCCCCCTCCACCCGGAAGGCGAGCAGATGGAGGGAACCGCTCTGGAGCAGCAGCCGCGATTCCCCGACCAGAAGGGCCTCGAGTTGGCGCTGCCGCTGGAGCGCCCCAGCCAGCAGGGTCTCCACCCCCTGCCACCCCAGTTGGCGCAAACCCAGCCAGAGCTTGAGGATTTCGGCAGGCCGGGTGCCCTGCAATCCCTCTTCCCCACCATGGCCCCCTCCCCAGCTGGGTTCCATGTAAGGCAATCCGGTGTGAAAGGCCGCCTGCAGGCTGGCGGGATGGGCCACCAGCAGGAGGGAGGAGGTTTTGGTGATGCCGATCACCTTCTGGGGGTTGAGGGTGATGGAATCCGCCTGACCGATGCCTGCCAGCAGGGCCTGGGTTTGGGGCACCAGGGCAAACACGGCCCCGATGGCCCCATCCACATGCAGCCAATGGCCGTGGCGCTGGCAGAGGCGAGCAATGGCCTCAAGGGGATCGATCGCCCCCCGCACGGTGGTGCCCGCCGTGGCGACGACGGCGATCACCGGCACCCCCTGCTGCGCCAGCTGGGTGAGGTGGTGATCCAGGGCCTCGGGCTGCATTCCGCCCTCGGCATCCACGGGGAGGCGATGGAGGGCTTCGGGGGGGAGTCCCATCACCCGCATGGCCTTGACGAGCGACACATGGGCATCTGCGCTGCAGACCACCACCCCCTCCTGGCCAGCTTGGGGGCAGCGAGCCTGGCGGGCGGTCACCAGGGCCATGAGATTGCTGAGGGTGCCCCCACTGGCGGGCACCCCACCGGCCCCTGAAGGGAGGCCCAGCCGTTGGGCCAGCACGGCGCAGAGGCTCCGCTCGAGGCGTCTCAAGCTGGGAGAGAGTTCGTCTGCGAGGAGATTGTTGTTGAGCCCCGCGGCGATCAGCTCCGCCACGATGGAGGCCGTGAGGGGGGGAGGATCCAGATGGGCCAGGGCACCGGGGTGGCCAGGCTGGTAGGCCCCATCCATCACCACCTGCAGATCGGCCAGCAGACGATCGGGGGGCAGGCCATTCACCTCCGGCTCCACGGCCGGAAGCACGCTCAATCCAGGCAGGGGGGGCTGGGCGGCGGCCCGGCCCAGCCAGCGGCAGAGCAGACCGGCCGCCTGGTGCAACACCTCCTCCAGAAGGGGATCAGGGCCCAGGGGATCGGCGAAGGGAGCCAGAGACGCTGGGGTGGAGGGCGGCGCCAGGGGCTCCAAGGGCTGTTCAGCGAAGGGGAGGAAGGGGATGGGGCACGCCCAACGGGCTGAAACCCATTCTGCCGCTGCCAGGGCGAATTCTTTTTTTGAGGGCAACAGGGGAGCATGAACACCATGGAGAACCATCGGCTGTGGATGGAGCGCCTGCTGCGCAGGGCTGGCCAAATCGGCGCCCTGGGGGAAGTGCCCGTGGCGGCGGTGGTGCTCGATGGGAGGGGGCGGGCTGTGGGCTGGGGCATCAATCGCCGGCACCACGGGCAGGATCCCCTTGGCCATGCAGAGCTGGTGGCCCTGGGCCAGGCCGCTTCGGCGCTGGACACCTGGCGTTTCCCCGATTGCACCCTGCTGGTGACCCTGGAGCCATGCCCCATGTGTGCCGGTGCCCTGATCCAAGCGCGCATGGGCACAGTGGTGTTTGGCGCGAGTGATCCGAAACGGGGGGCCCTGGGGGGCTGCCTCAACCTCGCTGCAGACCCAAGCGCCCATCACCACCTGAAGGTGGTTTCAGGGGTGATGGGGCAGGAGGCGGAGGAGCAGCTGCGGAGCTGGTTCAGGCAGCGGCGGCGACGGCCGGGGCCGTGTCGCGAAAACGGGGAAGCTCCGTGTCCAGAAGGTTGAGCAGCAGGTCGACGTTTTCGGGGGTGCTGTTGTAGCCCATCAGGCCAACGCGCCACACCTTGCCAGCGAGGGCACCGAGGCCGCCGCCAACCTCAATGCCGTGGACATCGAGCAGGTGGCGGCAGAAGGCCTTGCCATCCACACCTTCAGGAATGCGAACGGTGGTGAGGGTGGCCAGCCGGAGATGCTCGGGCACGTGGAGCTCCAGGCCCAAACGCTCCAGGCCCTGCCAGAGCCGCTCAGCGGTGGTGCGATGGCGGCTCCAGGCCTGCTCGAGGCCTTCTTCCGAGAGCAGGCGTAGGGCTTCGCGCATGCCGAAGTTCATGTTCACCGGGGCCGTGTGGTGATACACCCGGTCGGTGCCCCAATACTGGTTAAGAAGCGACACATCTAGATACCAGTTGGGCACCTTGCCCTTGCGCCCATTGAGCTTGGCTTCGGCACGGAGGCCCATGGAGAAGGGGCCAAGGCCAGGAGGGCAGCTCAGACCCTTTTGGCTGCAGCTGTAGGCGAGATCCACCTTCCATTCATCCAGGAAGAGGGGCACGCCCCCGAGGGAGGTCACCGTATCCAGCAGCAGGAGGCAGTCGTATTTGCGGCAGAGGTCGCCGATGCCCTCCATCGGTTGGCAGACCCCCGTGGAGGTTTCGGCGTGCACCATGGTGAGCAGGGCGGGCCGGTGGGTGATCAGGGCCTGCTCCAGTTCATCGAGGCTGAAGGCTTCCCCCCAGGGCCGCTCGATGGTGACCACCTCGGCGCCATAGCGGCCGGCCATATCGGCCTGGCGCAGCCCGAAGTAGCCCATCACAGCCACCAATACCTTGTCGCCAGGCTCCACCACATTGGCGATGGTGGCTTCCATGGCGGCGCTGCCGGTGCCGCTCATGGGCAGGGTGAGACGGTTGTCCGTTTGCCAGGCATAACGGAGCAACTCCTGCACCTCCCCCATCAGCTGGATGTAAAGGGGATCCAGGTGGCCAATGGGCGTGCGGGCCAGGGCGGCCAACACGGTGGGGTGGGCATTGGATGGGCCAGGGCCGAGCAGGAGGCGGCTCGGCGTGGCGATGGGCTCCAGCTGAATCCTGTGGGTGCTGTTTATAGGGGGCAGGACGGGGAGTGGAGCCAAGATCCGAGGGGTCGTGAAGTGGGCCGAGGTTAGGAAATGATGGGGCCTCTAGCGGGCCCGCACGTTGCTGGCGGCTAGCCCCCGGCAGAGGTGGTTGAAAGGAGCACCCACCACGGCCTGAAGGATGGCCTGGTCGGCCAGGCCGTCCTTCAGGAGCTGCTCGCACACCACTTCACCGAGAAGAGCAATGCTGCGCACGGTGGGGCCTGTGGGCACACCGAGGCTCTTGTAGGTGTCGTCCAAGCCGTTGAGCACCCGCTCATCGAGCATGGTCACGTCATCGGAGATCAGGGCGTAGCTGGCGTAACGCAAGAAATAGTCCATGTCGCGCAGGCAGGCGGCCAGCCGCCGGGTGGTGTAGGCGTTGCCACCGGGGAGGATCAACTCCGGATCCTCAAGCCACAGGCGCTGGGAGGCTTCCCGCACGATCGAGGCCGCCTCCCTATTGATCAGCTCTACTGCCGCCAGGCGCAGGGCGGATTCACTGAAGTAAGCGTTGATGCGATCAGCCGCATCCCGATCGAGATAACGCCCGAGCCGGTCGTAGCGGCTGATCAGCTGGCCGATGGCATCGCGCATGGGGGGATCGACGCACTGGTGCG
>JBBARZ010000002.1:0-88349 GCA_040399505.1 Cyanobium sp. | reverse complement strand
ATCAAGACATAGCCGGCAGGCTCGGTTTCCAGGATGAACATGCTCATGCCGGCCTGGATCATGGATCCCCGTCTGTTCTGGCGGTTGATCAGAACGGCGTGGTCGGGAGTGATCGCGTAGATGATCTCGGTCCAGGTCACATCGCAGCGGCTGCGCTGTTCCACACTGCTGCCGATAGCCTCCAGCACCACTTCGCCGGAGTGCAGCACATTGCTCTGATCACGGTGATACATTGCGATCGAGCCGAAGGCCCGCTCCACCACCATCTGGCCCAGGCGGACGGTGCTGGCTTTGAGAGCAATGTCCGTGACCCGGTGGACGGCCATGCCGGGAGAGACTTCCAGCCATAAACAGGCATCTCCAGGGATAGGGAGAAACCCCTGGCTCACCGTGCCCATGTAGGCCGCCAACTGAGGTTGGAGGGAATCGAGATAGACGTAGGTGCGCAGTTCGATGGACTGCACATGACTGTTCTGCCTGAGCCTGTGCCCCTCACTGTCTGTGGTGATCACACAGCTGGCACCAGTTTCATCCCCGCTGATGTCCGTTCCCGTGATGGGGGTCCGACCGAGCTGGATGGATGCCCGACGGCGCAGCAGGGCTCTTTCCTCAGCGCTCTGGTTCAGGGCGGCGGGGCGGAAGGCGCGGTTCTGGCGGGAGGGGGGATCGTTCACGCGGGAAGGATCACAGTGCGAACACCGTCATGGGATACCAGGCATGGACCACCCGATGCCTTCCAGAGAAACGGATCGGATCTTAAGCCGGCAAGGGTGCGGAGCTGCTGACAGGACCACTGATTTTGTGCCCTCTGCCACAGGCTCCCCATCAGGGCTCGCTATCAAAGGAATCATCGATTCCAATGGCCCATGCTCACCCCCAGCACACGTCTTCGGCTCCAAGCCATCCTCGATCGAATTGGTTCCGATCAGCCTGTCACCCTGCAGGAGCGAATCTATGTGCAGAAATTTGCCGATCGTGATCAGGGGGTGGCTGCCTGGCTTCTCCAGGCCCGTCGACGTCAGCTGCAGCAGTCGCCCGTGGAATCAAGCCCGAAAGATGGAATCGACCATCTCCTTGAGCAAATGAATCTCGGACCAGTTGACCCGAATCCCAGCTACCGACCTGGAGAAGACGACATTGAGGGTTGGTTCGGTGGTGCCCCTGGCTGGGTTCGCAGGAGCTGAGATCGCGCTTGACTAGGCATCAGCCAGCCAATTGGTCGTTGTGCACTTGCGGTGGGGTTCCTAATCGTTACCTTCGCAGCAACTTCCCCTCACGTGGAGCTTTCTGCCCATGGCCCGCTCCCCTTCAGTGCAGAGCACCAATGGTCCCGATGCAGCTCTCCCTGACCAGGACCACGGATTCATTCAGGGCCTCAAGCCTGAACAGGCCTTGGCCCTTATCGGCATGGGCCTGATGCGCAAGCTTTCTGAGGAGGGGGATTCCCTTCCCTGGCTCTGGAGTGGGGACGAAGAATCGTCCGCAACCGACCTGCCCTCTTTGCGTCAACGATTGGAGCTTGTCGATCTTGCCCTTCGCACTACCGCACCCCTCACCACCGCGGAGGTCGCTCATCTCATGGGCGCCCGTCCTGGTTCCCCGGTGGTGGAAAGGGGTGGCTTGGTGGCTCGCCGCCAGTCGCGCAATGTGTGGATTCTGTCCCGAAGCTCTGAGGAGGGAAGCAGTGTCCGCCATTTCCAAGAAACCCCCCGTCGTCGCTTCTGAACTTCCAAGCTTTTCCTTCCATTGCTAGATGAACCATGAGTTGGAGTGAACTGGAGCGGTTGGTTAGAGATTCCAACGTCGATGTTGATCTTCGACGAACCATGGATCGTTGCCAATCCCACGACGACCTGATTGCTGCTGCCACCAGTCTGGGTTACCAGATCACACCAATGGACGTGCTGAAGGCTTGGCAGGATCACCCCTCTGCCGACATGCCAAACGTTTCAGGGGGCTGAGCCTTCTTCGATTATTGGCTCGTTGGAATGAGCAATCCCCTGGAGACAAGGAGCTGGTCAAGATCGAGGGATCATGGCTTGGCGGATACGGGAGGGGCGGGAGAACCTTCGGCCCTTGGGTCGATCGGAGCTTGGCGGCATGCGCGACGCCCCAGTGCCGATGCATATCCCCGTTCCACCGGACCCAGCAAGGGGCTGATGGACCCATCACGGCAATCCACCAAGAGGCGTTCCCGATGCCCCCATGGATCCTGCACGCGCATGCGCATCTGCCAGGGGTAGATCCCTGATCGGTCAAAGCCCTCCCCGCAGACAGGGCCCACGCAGAGGCCAGGAGCCGCTGCAGCAGGAGGGGCTCCCCCTAGGAGGACAGCCAGCAGAAAGGCGGACCCCCACAGGAGAAGGGAGCCGATGTGGCGCAGCCCAGCTTCTGGAGGTCTCATTGGGCCAGCTCCATGGTCGGCTCCCAGGTCTCCTCATTGCCCTGTTGGGGGTGAAAGTATTCCCAAATTTGGTGCGCCAACGCCGGCCCGATGCCAGGGGCACTGGCAATTTGCTCCTGGCTTGCGAGCTGAATCGCGTCCACGGAATGGAAATGGGCCAGGAGATCCTTCACCCGCCTTGGCCCCACGCCCGGGATATCACCCAGCCGGGAACGTCGTTGCCGTTCCCCGCGTTGTTGCCGGTGATAACTCACGGCAAATCGATGGGCCTCATCGCGCAGCCGGCGAAGCAGCATCACCCCCAGCTGATCGGCATCGCTCTCCACCGCCTGGCTGCCCCCCGGCAGAAACACCTCCTCCTTGGCCTTGGCCAGGGAACACACCACCAGGTCTTCCTGCAGATCCATTTCCCGCAGGGCTTCCATCACCGCCGAGAGCTGCCCTTTCCCGCCATCAATCATCACCAGATCGGGCCAATCATTGAGCCCCTCTCCATGGAGAATGGAGCCTGCTTCACGGCGCACCTGGGCAAGATCGGCTCCTGAGGCTTTGGCCTGGGCCCAGCGCCGAAAGCGGCGTCTCATGATTTCAGCCATAGCCATGAAGTCGTCAGAGTGACCGCTGCGGATGCTGCTGCTTTGCAACTTGTAACGGCGGTAATGCTGTTTGGCGGGGAGCCCATCTACAAACACCACCTGGGACGCCACCGCATCACTCCCCTGCAGATGGCTGATGTCAAATCCTTCGATTCGCCGTGGAGGGGTGGGAAGCTCGAGCAACTGGGCCAGATCCTCTAACGCCAGTTGGTGCTGTTCCGCATGGCGCTGGGCCCGCTCCAACTCATAGGTGGCATTGCGTACCACCAGCTCAATCAACTCCGCCTTCTGTTGCCGCTGGGGGACGCTCAGCTTCACTTTTCGTCCCCTCCGCTCGCTCAGCCACTCCTGAATCAAGCTGTGCTGCGGTAATTCGTGCTGCAGCAGCAGGTCGGGGGGAATCTCCACCGGCTCCACCTGGCTGTAGTGCTCTTCGATGATGCGTTGCAGGATCCAGCTCGGATCCTGCCCCTGCACCTCGGCCAGATAGCCCAGCCGGCCCACCAGCTTTCCAGCTCGCATCTGAAACAACTGCACGGCTGCTACCCGCTCATCCGCTGCGAGGGCCACCACATCCCGGGAGATGGAGGCATCACCCACGCTCATCTTCTGATCTGCAGTCAGGGTCTCCAGACCTTGCAGCTGATCCCTCACCCTGGCAGCGGCTTCGAAATCCAGTCGCTCCGCATAACGATCCATCTGGGCTCGCAGCAGGTCAAGGAGTTCTTCATTGCGTCCCTGAAACACCATGGCCACCTTCTGCAAGGTGCGGTGGTAGTTCTCTGAGCTGATGCGTTCCTGGCAAACCCCTGGGCAACGGCCGATGGCGAAGTTCAAGCAGGTGCGGTCCTTGTAGAGGGGTTGGGGTCGTTGCCGGAGGGGGAACACCCGCTTCACGATGAAGAGGGTGCGCCGCAACAGGCCCACATCGACGTAGGGGCCATAGAACCGATCGAGTGGACTGCGAAACCGGCGACGCCTGGTGATGAAAATCCGTGGGTAGGCCTCACTCCAGGTGATGCAGAGATAGGGATATTTCTTGTCATCTTTCAGCAGCACATTGAAATGGGGCTGGTTCTGCTTGATCAGATTGGATTCCAGCGCCAGGGCTTCCGCATCGCTATCCGTGACGATGACTTCAATCTCACAGACCTGCCGCACCATCAACTGGATGCGAGGACTGTGGCCCTGGGAGCTTTGAAAATAACTGCGCACCCGATTGCGCAAAACTTTGGCCTTGCCGATGTAGAGAATGCGATCCTCTCCATCGCGCATCATGTAGCAACCCGGCTCGGATGGAATCTCCCGAAGCCGTTGAGCCAGCTGTTCTGGTCGTTGCAGGAGAGGCAGCATTCCTCGGCGGGACGCCGCGCCCCCGTCTAACCCCCGTACTGCCATCCCGTGCCAGCCAGTTCCAGGGCATCGCCCTCCCGCTGCAGCACCGCGCTCTTCACCTCCCCGACAAACACGGTGTGGTCTCCGTGACTGACCTGGCCCACCACCTCGCATTCCACGGCCCCCAAGGCGGCCTCGAGGATCGGCAGTCCCAGGGGGCCTAGTTGGAAGGGGGCGGCGTCGAACCGGCCACCGATGGCCTTTTGGGGTTTGAAGAACACGGCCGCCAGATCCTTCTGATCCGAAGGCAGCACGTTCAATGAAAAGCGTTCCGTGCGCTGGATGATGCCGTTGCTGGCGGAATCGGCCCGAACCGCCATCACCACCAGAGGAGGTTCAAACGATCCCTGGGTCACCCAGCTGGCAGTGAAGCCATTTACCTCTTCCCCTTCCCGCACGCCACAGATGAACACCCCATGGGGGATCTTCCGCAGCAGGGTCTTCTTGGCGGCGGCATCGAGGGGGGGGAAGCTTGGGGTTGGCGTCATGTTGCGCAAGTGGGTTGAAGCTGACTCTAGAAAGGTTCCAGCCGCCCAGTTCCATGCGGGCCCTTTACCCCGGCAGTTTTGATCCCCTCACTTTGGGCCATCTGGACCTCATTGAACGAAGTGTCGTGCTGTTCGACGGTCTTGTGGTGGCCGTGTTGCAGAACCCCAGCAAAACTCCCACGTTCCCCCTCGAGCAACGCCTTCATCAGATCCGTGAGGCCACGAGCCACCTTCAGGGCGTTGAGGTGAGGAGTTTTGATGGCCTCACCGTTGATGTGGCAAGAGATGCGGGCGCTGGTGTGATCCTCCGGGGCCTGAGGGCCCTGAGCGATTTTGAATTCGAACTCCAGCTGGCCCACACCAACAAGACTCTGGCCCCCCACTTGGAAACCCTTTTCCTGGCCACCGCTGCCCATCACAGTTTCCTCAGCAGTTCCGTTGTCAAGGAAGTGGCGCGATTCGGTGGGGATGTGTCCCATATGGTGCCCATGGGAGTGGCAGAAGATCTCGTGACGTTCTTTAATCGGTCATCCCCTATCCGTTGACATGTCCGAGACGCGCATCACGGTTCTCGACCAACTCGATCAGCTTGAAGAGATCGTTCTCGACGGCAGCCGCATTCCCTTCAGTGGAGGGCGACTGGTGAACGAGCAGGACGCCATCGAGGCGATGGATGCCCTAAGGGAGGCCCTTCCCCTCCAAATTTCCCAGGCCGATGAGCTCCTGCGTCAACGGGAAGGTTTCATTGAGAAGTCCAAGCAGCAGGCCGAGGAAATCGTGGCCCAGGCGCGGAGAGAACGGGAACAGCTCATTGCCACCTCGTCCGTTCGCCAGGAGGCAGAGCGCCAGGCCGCAGATGTGCGTGAGCAATCCCGCGTTCATGCTGAACAGCTCCAAGCCCAGGTCCGCGCTCAGGCTGCCCAGGCAGAGCAGGAGCACCAAGGTCGGCTGGCGCAGATGGATCAGGCTTTTGCTGCCCGTCGTCAGCAGCTCGAGCAAGAAGCCCAGCAACGCCGCACCCAACTGGAGGCCGAGGCGGTGGAACGCTCTCGCCAGCTGATGGAGCAACACGAGCGGGTCAGGCAACAGGCTCTTCAAGAGCTTGAAGCCATCCGTCAGGAGAGTCTGCGCGTTCAGCGGGACAGCCAAGCCGAGGCCGAACGGCTCCATCAGGAAGCCATCCAGTTCCGCCAGCAGACTCAACAACAATGTGATCAGCTGGTGGCCCGTACCCGCCAGGACGCAGGTGCCATCCAAGAAGGGGCTAACCGTTATGCCGAGCAGGTGCTCGGGGAACTGGAAACCCGCCTGCAGGACCTCAGCCAGATTGTTTTGGGCGGCCGCAGGGAGTTGATGCGTGTGCAAGGGAAGGAAACCACCTCTGGGGATCCATCCCAGGGCATAGATCCCAACGGGGCGGTGCGAGCCCGTGCCCAACAAGCTGCCGGACGTCTACGCCGTGCAGCAGCCGGCAGATTGGCCAGCTGATCACTGGTCTTTCAGTATTCCTTGATGGTGTCCCCAGTTCACTTAGCTGGACTGGGGATTAAAAACACAAGCTGACATTTTGAGCGTCCCTCAAGATCCGGCCAATGGTGGCATTCGGTGTGCTCGCTCCATTGGAGATCGCACTGAAATAACGGGGGCCCGCTTCCGTGACCAATAGGCCACTGATGGAACGAACTCCTGAAAGAGTTCCCGTTTTTGCATAGACACGCCCGTCCAAGCTAGTGCCGTTATACAGATTGCGAAGGGTGCCTCTGCGTCCCGCGATCGCCATGGAACTCACGTAGGTACGCCCATAGGGATGTTGATCCATACGCAGGAGAAGCGCGGTAAGGAATCGGCTTGTGAGTCTGTTGGTGCGATCAAGGCCGCTGCCATCGGCGATGCGTACGCCTTGCATGGGCAGCCCCTGTTGGCTCAACCAGACAGTTTGGCGCCTAACGGCTTCCGGAAGATCCCAGGTTCCGGCACCTGAACGAAGCAGCACCTCGGCGGTGAAATTGTGGCTTTCGGTGTTGGCTAGGCTCAACAAGCCCTCCATGGACGTGGAGGGCTCTTCGTGAAGCAACACCGCATCAGCGGGCAGGGGCTGTTCCGCAGGCACAAGCGACATCTGGATATCCCCACCCTGTTGGGCTGCCGTTCGTTTGAGAAGGGTCTGAAGGCGTGAAATAGGGTTGGTGACTGCATCATCAATAGCGTTGCTGGTGATCGCCAGTCGGGTGATCGGAGCCCCGTAGGCGTAGGCCCGATCGGAATAATTCCAGCCCTGGGGCCACCATGCTTGTTTGGGTTCTTCGGCCACTTGTAGGCGCACCACCGTGCCAGAGGACCCCGCACTCCCCCCGGAGCGCAGGGCCAACTGGGCAAAACGCTGCAGATGGGGGAGGGCCAGATCAGGGTCTCCTTGCCCGGTGAGACGCAAGGTGCCATCACCCAGTCTCCAAAGCTGTGTGTTGAGCCTGAATTCGGGGCCGAGCCGATCGAGGGCGAAGGCCGTGCTTGCCAATTTCTGGTTGGATGCCGGTACCCGGGAGCGGGTGCCATTCACATCGGCAAGTAGGCGACCGGAGGCATCTGCAATGGAGACGCTCCAGGCCTCACTCTGACCAGCCAGCTGGGCCAAAAGCCGCTGCTGCAGGGCTGGACAGCTTGGCTCCATGCTCAGCTGCGGGCTTCCCAGGGCCGGAGTGAGCGGTGGTAGAGGCATCACGGGCACGAGCCGAGGCCACCCCTGGCGAGGCGGCAGGGCGGGAGTGGCCAGGGCTCCGTGGCTGGCCAACAGAGGACTTAGGGCCATGAGCCCCACACCTATCCATCGGCCTGATTGGGAAAGGAGATCACGCATATCAGGAGGGGCCGATCACAAGATTGGTAACATTGCCGCTAAAGCGATAATTAGATCCTTCGAGTTCAACTGGAGCACCAATCTTCAAGGTTTGGTTGCCGAACACCACCCCGCCTCCACCCTTCCGGCCTCGACCTTCCAGGGTGAATCGAGCGTCAAAGGTGCCGAAGGTTTTCTGGTTGGGGTCAGGAGTGGAAACTAGCTTGCCCTCCGGGGTGAGGATCGTGAGTCGGCGAGGAAGTGGCTCCACCTTCCCTACTTTCACCGAGCCGTGGGGGGAATTGCGGATCACAATGGACACCTTGCCCTCTTCCTCGATAGCGCGAATCAGGCCGGCGCTGTCCACAGCGGGCTGACTCCGCACATCCACGGAAACGGTGACGGGCACCTCTTCCCCAGTGGCCCGGGCAACCGCACTGGATAGTTTGGGGCTCCAGACCAGGCCTCCGGCAGCCAACAACACGGCCAACCCAGCCCCGAGGTCAACAAGACTCCATGGCCTCCTTGGGGTGGATCCGTAGTTCGGGAATCTGCTGGCCATGGCTGTTTGAGAGTCGGCGAAGTTTAGGGGCCTTCCTCCTTTGGCACCAGCAGCGATGCACACCGATGGCTCAGCGCTGCAGATTGTCGATCAGATCCTCTAGTCCCCGCAGCTGTTGTTTGAGCCCCCCAGGAATCTCCCCGGCCAGGGTTTCAGCCTGTTCCTCACTGCTGGGTTTCTGAGGGAACGCTCCAGCCAGCCGGAAACCCTCTGGATCCAGGCGGTAGAGCTCCCAGTCTCCCGGATAGGCCCGTCGAAGGGCGCCATTGGCGAAGGGTTGAAGGGCATAGGCCACCTGCCACTGGGCGAGAAAACCCTTGCGGCGGGCACGGGCCACACTGCCGATGCCCACGGCCCCGTCTTCCAGCGTCGGGTTGAGGAGCACAACGGGCCCGGGATGGCTGATGCAGACCCCTTCCACCAGCTCGTAATCCGAAGGGCCTGGGCCCACCACCAGCAATAAGGGATGAGGTTCGTTTTCTTGGCTCTCGGCCGCTTCTTGTTGCAGCCGACGGTGGTCGCTGAGGCTGGAAATCAGGGCCGCCAGCCCAGGGTGATCCCGGCGGGCCAGGGCCGTGGCGCCCGCGTCTGGGCACAACACGCGCAGCGACATCCCCTCTCCCTTTAGAGCTTGGGCCAACCGCATCCCCAGGGGGAGGAGTCTGAGACCCTCAAACCGAAGCTCGATCGTCCAACGTCCGCTCCCATTGCTTTTCAGGGCAACGCGCAGGGCCTCCCTGAGCTGAGCTTCAGCCTGGCGCAGATCAGGGGGAAGCATGGCTTGATTCGCTGAAAGGGCAGACCCTAATGTTGATACCCCAGGTCATGGGTCAAGGGAATCCTCCGCCTCCGCGATGGCTTGACTGAGGGTCTGCGGCACCGTGGTCAGATCCTTGGCCTCAAGCCATGGACCCAGGCTCAGGCGCAATCCGGCTACTGCTTCCTCGGGGCTAAAGCCCATGGCCATCAATACCGGACTTGCCCCGGCTGGGTTACTCTCTGATCCCTGGTGGGAGGCGCGTCGGGCACTGCAGGCTGCGCCGCTGCTGCAGGCCAGGCCCCTCCTGTCGAGCGCTCGCACCAAGACACGTCCGGGGATCGGTCGCCCCTGTGCTGAGCGAACGAGCAGGCTGAGATGGTGGGGAAGTCGCCGCCCGGCATCAGTGGGCTCCGGCCCGAGCAACTCCACGCCAGGGAGGGTTTGAACCGCTTGCCAGAGGCCATCGCGCAGCTGGCCAAGGGGATCGCAACCGCCATGGGCCTGAAGCCGTGTTTGGCAGACCCGCAGGGCAGCTGCAAAGCCAGCGGCCAGGGCCACCGGTTCCGTGCCGCCTCGGCGCCCCCTTTCTTGCACTCCGCCAATCAGGGGTTCCAGCGCCAGGCCCCTGCGGACGAGCAACACTCCGATTCCCCTGGGACCCTGGAGCTTGTGGGCGGCTGCGCTGAGCAGATCCACAGGCAGGCTCCCCCAATCCATCAGGGCATGGCCCAGAACCTGCACTGCATCCACGTGGAGGAGGATTCCGCGCTGCCGGCACAGATGACCCACGGCGCTGACAGGTTGCACACTACCCACCTCACTTTGGCCCCAGATGATCGAAACCAGTCGGGTGGGCGGTTCCAACAGAGGCTCCAACTGCTCCAGGCACAGCACACCCTGGCGATCCACGGGCAAGCGTTCCACCTGCCAGCCCCGCCTGGTGAGAACGCCTGCAGCGGCTTCGCTGGCCGGATGCTCCACGGCGCTGATGACCAGGCGGCCCGGTTCGAGGGTGGCCGCGCTGCCCAGAACGGCCATCTGGATGGCCTCACTTCCCCCAGAGCACCACACCACCTCCTCCGGTTCGGCCCCGAGATCTGCTGCCAAATCCATCCGGCTGCGCTCCAGCTGTTCCGCCGCTGCCACCCCGAAGGCGTGAAGACTGGAAGGGTTCCCCCAGCCGTTCCGCCAAACCTCTTCCATGGCCCCAAGCGCCTCAGGAGCCAGGGGGGTGGTGGCGCAAGCATCCAGATACAGAGTTGTCGCCGAAACTGGATCAACCACTTCCCCAGCCATCCGCGGCCCGGCGACCCAGCAGGCGGCTTTCGAGGGAATCATTGGCCAAACGCACCAGATCGTCGAGGGAACTCCCCTCCAGGAGGGCGGCCACCTTTGCCCGTGCTTCCGCACTGGGACAGGCCTGAGGGCGCTGGCAGCCCTGAGTGCATGCCGTGGCGCAGTCCATCGGGTCTTGGTCTTCGCCCCCACCGGGGGCGGCTCCGATGGGGCGGCTCTGCCAACCCTTCAGGCCCAAGGCGGTGCCCAACTCGTCGGCCAGGGGGGCGGCCAGCTGGCCGTCAAAGACCCGTTCCGCTGGCCCTGTCATGAATACGTGGTTGGTGGTCCCATTCCAGGCGATTTGGAGCGGACCACCCGGTAGATCCAGCCGGGCTTCCCGTTCGCACAACCCCAGCAGATGACAGGCCACCAGGGTGGCGCAGGCTCCGGTGCCGCAGGCCAGGGTGGGGCCGGCACCCCGTTCCCATACCCGCATCTGGAGGTGGGTGGGGCTGAGCACCTGCACCAGGTGGACGTTAGTGCGTGCCGGGAAGAGCGGGTGCACCTCCAGGACTGCTCCCACTGCTTCCAGATCCATCGCCATCACATCGGGCACGGGAATCACCACGTGGGGGTTCCCCATGCCCGCGGCGGCCACATTCCAGGAGGTATCCAGCACGCTGAGTTGCCCCTGCGGCAGCCCTGCAGGCCCCTTGGGAAGATGGGTAGGCACGGAGTCGGGCTCAAGGAAGGGGGGGCCCATGTCCACCCGAACCTGTCCATCCGCCTGGAGTTCCGGCAGGATCGGGCCCGCCGCGGTTTCCACTCCCCATCGCCGCCCAAAGCCATCCCCATCCCGATCGGCCAGAAATTTGGCGAGGCAGCGGATCCCGTTGCCGCACATCTCGGCTTCCGACCCATCGGCATTAAAGATCTGCATCCGGAGTTCAGCCCCTGACCCAGAGGGAAGGGCCAGGATCACCCCGTCGGCTCCCACTCCGAACCGGCGATCGCAAAGCCGTTGCACCAGCTCCGGGTTGGCTTGGAGACCCTCCCCATCCAAGGGCTTGTCTCGCAGGTCGATGAGCAGAAAATCATTGCCCAGACCTTGATACTTGCTGAATTCCATCCCGCTTGCCGCTTGGAGCACCAGAGTTGATCCTATGCAGAGCTTCTTTGAAAACCGCCCCACCAGGCTCGACACCTCGCTGCCCAGTGTGCGCCATATCCAGGAGCTCATCCGCACCCGCACGGTTGTCAGCCTCAGCCTGGTAGGGGGGCAGGAGGTGGAAGGCGTGATCAAGTGGCAAGACCTCCACTATCTGGCCCTTCGCCAGAAGGCGAATCAACCGCTGATGATGGTGAATCGGGAGGCGATCACGGTCCTTCGTGCCCTTCTCTGAGCTGCGCTCCCACCAGCGCCCTTGTTGAGCACATGTGGCACCATCGAATGGGCTGGGTTCTATGTCTGGCCCTCCTGCCCTCCAAGCCTTTCAGCTCCTTGCCGTGACCGATCCCTCCCGCTACAGGCCCCAGGAGATCGAGACCCATTGGCAACAACAGTGGAAGGAGGAGCACCTCGATGTCACGGATGAGGGCCCGGGCTCTGGAGAGCCCTTCTATGCGCTGTCCATGTTCCCCTACCCCTCGGGAACCCTGCACATGGGTCATGTGCGCAACTATGTGATTACCGATGTGGTGGCTCGCCATCAACGCATGCTCGGTCGGCGGGTTCTCCACCCGATGGGCTGGGATGCGTTTGGCTTGCCCGCCGAGAACGCCGCGATTGAACGGGGAGTGGACCCGGCGGAGTGGACCGAGCGCAACATTGCCCAGATGCGTGCCCAGCTGGAGCGCCTGGGCCTCTCCATTGATTGGTCACGGGAGGTGACCACCTGCAAGCCCGACTACTACCGCTGGACCCAGTGGTTGTTTCTTCAGTTCTGGGAAGCGGGATTGGCCTACCGCAAGGAAGCCACGGTGAACTGGGATCCCCTGGATCAGACCGTTCTGGCCAATGAACAGGTGGATGGGGAGGGTCGGTCCTGGCGTTCCGGAGCTCTCGTCGAGAAAAGGAAGCTGCGGCAATGGTTTCTCAACATCACGGCCTACGCCGACCCGTTGCTGGAGGACCTCCAGCATCTCCAACATTGGCCGGAGCGGGTCCGCACCATGCAGGCCAACTGGATTGGCCGCTCTAGCGGTGCCGAGCTGGATTTTCCCGTCGTGGGCCTTGATGGAGCAGCCACCGGCGCCACCATCACCGTGTTTACCACCCGCCCCGACACGCTTTATGGGGTGACCTACCTCGTGTTGGCGCCGGAACATCCCCTCGTGCCCTCCCTCACAACGTCAGAGCACAGGCTTTCCGTGGAGGCCTTCTGCGATCTCGTGGGTTTAGAGAGTGAGCAGGAGCGCACCGACGAGGCCCGTCCAAAGCGAGGGGTCCCTATCGGGGCCCTTGTGCGCCATCCGGCAACTGGGGAGACCATCCCCCTTTGGATCGCCGACTACGTGCTGGCGGATTACGGCTCCGGGGCCGTCATGGGGGTGCCAGCTCACGATCAGCGGGATTTTCTTTTTGCACGCCAGCATGAGCTTCCCGTGCGCCAGGTGATCATTCCCGAGGGTGCCGATCCCAGCGCTTTCGCTGGTGGTGCCTGGACTGAACCAGGTGTACTAATTGACTCCGGTCCCTACGAGGGGTTGCCCTCCCAGGAGGCCAAAGAGCGCATTGTGGCTGCGGCGGAAGCGGGGGGCTGGGGCCGTTCCCGGGTGCAATACCGCCTGCGGGATTGGTTGATCTCCCGCCAGCGCTACTGGGGCTGTCCCATCCCGATGGTGCATTGCCCGCATTGCGGAGATGTGCCCGTGCCCCTTGATGCGTTGCCAGTCCTCCTGCCCACGGGAATCGCCCTGGAGGGGCGGGGCGGTTCTCCCCTGGGGCAGCTTGAGGGGTGGTTGCAGGTGGCCTGCCCCAGCTGTGGAAAGCAGGCCCGGCGCGAGACGGACACGATGGACACGTTCATGTGCTCAAGCTGGTATTACCTGCGTTACGCGGATCCTTTGAATGATCAGGTTCCTTTCAGCAAGGAGGCGGTCAACAATTGGCTTCCTGTGGATCAGTATGTTGGTGGAATTGAACATGCCATTCTCCATCTTCTGTACTCACGCTTCTTCACAAAGGTGCTGCGGGATCGGGGCTTGCTCAATTTTGATGAACCCTTTACCCGCCTTTTGACCCAAGGGATGGTACAAGGTCTTACCTATCGGAATCCTCATAACGGCAAATACATCTCCCCTGATGATGTCGCCGATATCAATGATCCTCGAGATCCAAACAGTGGTGAGCCGTTGACAGTGAGTTTCGACAAGATGTCGAAATCCAAATATAATGGCGTTGATCCCACTTCTGTGATCGAGCGTTATGGCGCCGATACAGCGCGGATGTTCATTCTCTTCAAGGCGCCACCGGAGAAGGATCTGGAGTGGGATGACGCTGATGTGGAAGGGCAGTTTCGCTTTCTTCAGCGTCTCTGGCGTTTGGTGGAAACGGCCAGGGAGGAGGGCTTGAGCCTCGCTCAAGGAGTCGCAGGGGGCTGGATCGGACTGCCAGATGATCCAGCCGGCTTTGCTGATCTACAGCCGCCAGAAAAGAACCTGCGGCGGGCTGTGCACACGGCCATACAGGAGGTGAGCGACGACCTAGAGGGTGATCTGCAACTCAATACGGCCGTGTCGGAGTTGATGAAGCTGGCCAATGCCATGGCATCCCTCCTGCTTGAAGTGCGACCCGTCGTGGCTCAGGAGGCCCTTCGCACTTTGGTGTTGCTCCTGGCACCCTTCGCTCCCCATTTGGCGGAAGAGCTCTGGCAACGCCTGGTTGATCCCGCGTCCAGCAGTGTGCATCGCCAGAGATGGCCCCTGTTGGATAGGACGGCCCTGGCACGGGACACGATTCCCCTGGTGATTCAGGTGAAGGGCAAGGTGCGGGGCAACCTGGAGGTGCCGGCTGATGCGGATTCCGCCACCCTGGAACGCTTGGCCCTGGAAAGCGATGTGGCCGCTAAGTGGTTGGAGGGCCAGCAACCCCGCCGGGTGATCGTGGTTCCCGGCAAACTGGTCAATTTGGTGCCCTGAGGCTCAGGTTTTCTGAAACCGCAGGGACTGGGGCTTGCCCCAGTCTCCGCTGGCTTGATAGCCGCGCCCGTTGAAACAAAGATGGCGAAGGATCCAGAACAGGGGTTCAGGACTCTCGATCTGGAGAGCCTTCTGTAGAACTTCCAGGCCATAGGTTTGACCAGAGCTAAGGGTGTTCTCCAACTTTTCTTGCAGGGTGAGAATCTCCGCGGCAGCCTTTTTGCCGGCCTCCACGCCAGGCTGATGATAGGCATTGACGTTGATCAGTTCCCCATAGAACCCAACGGCTCTCTCAAACAGGGCAATTAGGGCCCCCAGGGAACGCTCATTAAAACGCTCCAGGGTGATCGTGAGGGATTGGCGTTCGCCCTCGCAAAGGGCCGCACGGGTTCCCTGCAAAAAACCTGCCAGGAAATCAGCCGGATGGTCTCCATTGATTGCTGAAACATCAACGGGTTCGTCGAGAGCTTCGATAAACACCACGAAAAAGTTATCTAGGCCATCGCGCAGTTGTTGAACATAAGCGTGCTGATCCGTGGAGCCCTTGTTTCCATAAACCGCCAGACCTTGATGAACCTCGTTTCCATTGCGATCTAGTTTCTTGCCCAAGGACTCCATGACGAGCTGCTGGAGGTAGCGGCTGAAGACCTCCAAGCGATCCCGATAGGGAAGCACCACCATGTCGCGACGTCCCTGGCCTCCTCCGGCAACGAACCAGGACGCTGCCAGAAGGGCCGCTGGATTTCTTCGCAGGGCGTGGTCCCTGGTTAGGCGATCCATGGACGCTGCACCGTCAAGGAAAGCCCTAAGGTCGGCTCCGATGAGTGCTGCCGGTAAAAGGCCCACCGCACTGGTGATGCTGGTCCGCCCACCCACCCAGTCGGGCATGTCGAAGCGGGCAAGCCACCCCTCGCTGCTCGCCAGCTGATCCAATTGGCTTCCTTGCATGGTGATCGCTACCGCTTGTTGCGACCATCGACCACCCACAGACTCCACCCTCGCCCTGGCTTGCTGCATACCCAGGCGGGGTTCCGGGGTGCCGCCGGATTTGCTCACCACAACAACCAGCGTTGTCTGCAAGCGGGGGCCAAGGGAAGCGAGAGTGGCACTCATTCCCTGTGGATCCACATTGTCGAAAAAATGGAAGGGGATCCCTTGGCCCACCCGTTGAAGGGCCTTCACCATCAAGAGGGGGCCGAGACCAGACCCACCGATCCCGATCCAGAGCACATCTGTGAAGGGGGTTCCTGTTGGAGCGGTCCTCCGGCCTTCCCTCACCTCATGGGCAAAGGTCTCTAAACCATCAATTTCCCTATTAATCAGCTGTTGCAGTTCGGGAGTGGGGGCACGATTCGGAGCCCGAAGCCAATAGTGGCCCACCTGGCGTTCCTCATCCCGATTCGCCACCGCTCCAGCTTCCAGCGCATCCATGGCCGCGAAAGCGGAAGCGAAGAGGGGATCCAGGTGCAGAAGATCCTCGCCATTGAGTGCCATTCGGCTTGGATCCAGCCAGATCCCCAGCTCGCTGTCATGCCAGAGAAGAGCTTGAAACCGCTGCCACAGTTGGTCTGGATCAGAGGCCCTGAGCGGCGGGAAAGCAGTCGACGGCGGAAACGTGGACATGGCCGCAGGGGTACCGCGCATGTTGAGCACCGTACTGAACCGTCTGAAGGCACTGTTTATGGATGGGCCAGCGGGAGGACCGAACGGCCCAACCCTGGACACAACGGCAAGAACCCAAATAATGGGCTGAGAACGCGTTCTGGGAGGTCTTGTTTGGGATCTTCACCCCAACACAAGTTGCCGATGATTCCCAAATCTTTACGACCCCATCAGGGGCGTCTCTACTTGACAGCTCTTGCTGTGGTTTTCGGTTTTGGGGGATTGGGTTTGGCGATACAGCGGATTGGGGCCAGTAATTTTCCTGGCGCCAGGCAGCTGATCTCTGAATCTCGTGCTGAGAGTGTCCACCACTCCTCTCCCCTGGAGGGACAGCGTCCTGATCCTGTTGATTTCACTCCTGAGGAGCTCCGTGAACTAAACCGGCGTTTCGGGGTCCACGGTCCCCAACCAGCCATCGCTCAGCTGTTCACTGAGGGGTTGGACCAGCTTCAACCCCTTCGCCACCACACCCTGTCTCAATTGGAGGAGCTTCGCCCCCTCATCCTTCGTCACAGTGCCCGACACCGGATCAATCCCATGCTCGTGGCTGCGGTTTTATTTGATGAGATGCATCATGCCAAGCCAGGCGAGGACAGTGCCATTGCTGTGCGTAGTGGTTTGTTCCAGACACAGGGGCCTGCTCAGCTGAGTGTGGGTGAAATGGTGAAGCAGGGCCTTCTTCCTGAAGACGCCACTGCTGAGGAGATTGAGGAAGCCCGTTTTCAACTCCTGGATCCAGATCACAACGTGGAGTTGTTGGTGGGCAAGTTCGCCAGGCTGTCTACAAGTCTGCAATTGCCTCGTGGCCGGATGCTTACGGCCAGTGGCAATCCCAAAGATGCCAAAGGTTTGGCCACCCTTGCCTATCTTCACAATGGAAAACTGGATTATCCAGCCCGGATTCTGCGGTATATGCAAGATCCGGCATTGCACGAGATTCTCTATAGCGAAAAACAACCTCGCCTCAGCCCTGTGATTTAGCTCATTTCAAGCTCAGATCAACGAAGCGCTCAGCAGATCACCCCAAGAGCCACGAGCCGTCTGCCGAGCTCCTCCCAATTGAAGCTCCTTGGATCTGCCCTCTCGCCCGCAAGGTCTACATGTCGATGGGTTGTTATTGCCTTCGCATCGATCGGATAGCGGCGCATCCAATCCGCCAGCACCAGCGCCAGCGCATCGTACTGGGCAGGTTTGTAACCACTGTGGACTCTCTCCTGATCTTCTCCATCCAGGGGCGTTTCCAAGCTCAGGTGGAGGGCAAAATTGTTGACGGAGCCCCCGACTTTCGCATTGGTGACTGCCCATTGGCTGCCAAACGCTGAGTTGCCTGCTCCAAAGGCCCGCTTCGAAGGATCCAGGGCCTGAACCACCTCTCCCTTTTCCCCAATCAACACGTGATAACTGACCTGATCCTGATCTCTGGGATGGGGCGTGAGGAAGGTGTTGATGGCGGAGCGCAGACCGTAAACCGTCTCGTGCAGCACAACCATTCGGGGAGTGGGGTCCAGCGGATTGCCGTAGGCATCCTGATTGGTCCGTTCGCCGAAATTCGTCGGGTGGATGGTCAGACGGACGATGCGTGTTGGCAGGGCAGTCAGTTGGGATTGCAACCGCTTGCGCAGCGCATCGTCGGGGGGTCGGCAGGCTTTGTCCAGGGGGGAGACCCAGGCTGTCCTAACGGGCGGTTTCGGGGATGGTTGGCTGGGGCGTTCCGGATGGTCCCCTTGCCGCACCTCTTCCAGTAGGTCGAGCAGGGTTGGGGATCGCTGGCTCTGGGGGCTTCCTCCCGCCCCTCGAATGAGCCAGAGCAGCATGCCGGAGGCCACTAGGCACGCTCCTGCCATCCCCATCAATACCCCTCTGACTTGGGACGGCAGGTTCAAGGCACGAGCTCCAACCATTGGCGGCGCCGCTCAAGGGCCTCCGTGCTGGCCTCAGGATCGGAATGGACTGACCAGCGGATGATGGCCGGTGGCCCCGGGGTGAGCCGAGTATCACAAACGCGGCCATCCCGCGAGAACAGAACGGCAACTGGGTAAGAGCATGGTGAAGGGCTCAGGAGGATCGCTTCCAGATCCTTCACCTCCCGAACCCTTTGACGGTTCAAAGCCAAAAGTTCATCCCCAACCTCTAATCCCGCTGCCTCTGCTGCCCCATGACGGGAAACGGATTTCAACTGAAGCGTTCCTTCAGGCCGTCGCTCCACGTGCCACCCGGCATCGGGTTGGAGGGCCGATTCGGCATTGACGCTTAGGCCCACATCCTGCAAATAGGACTGCACGGGAGGATCTTCGGTACTACAGAGCCAATGCGGCAGGAGAGTGGACAGATCATGGGCGTGGTCGGCAAAGATGGTCAGCAGATCCTCTTCCCGGTAACCCGCATCCCAGCGCCCAAAACGCTTCCAAAGCTGCTGGAGCACGAGACTGAGGGAAGAGCCGTGGCGACGGAGATGGAGATCCAGCATCAGAGCCAGCACCGCTCCCTTGAGGTAGTAGCTCACTTGGTTGTTGTTGGAGTAGGCGTCCTGCCGATAAAGCTTCACCCAAGCTTCCAGACTGCTGTCTCTAAGCGATTGCACGTTTCTCCCATCGCATAGGAGATAGCGATTCAAATCTTCGCCCAGTTCTTCGAGGGTGTGTTCCTCACTGCAGAGGCCACAACTGCCAGGAAGGAGCACGTCGTAGTAGCTGGTGACCCCTTCGGCAAACCAAAGGGTGGGTATGGGAATGGGCTGTCCGTAATCCACAGGGCACAGTTCAGCAGGCTTGAGGCGGCGCACATTCCACTGATGCAGGTATTCGTGGGCCACCAGCTGGAGAAGTTTGCGCCGCCCCTGGGCTGTGGCCAGGCGTCGACGGCTGAACTGAAGCACGGCGCCATGATTGTGCTCGAGGCCTCCATAGCCCTCCTCGAGAAGGTGAAGGACAAACAGATAGGGGTTTCCCGGAGGTCGCTCCTCCCCCATCAAGCGGCAACACGCCATGCACACCTGCTCCACATCCCTGAGCCAGCAGGGATCGGCCGTTGGATCCCCGCCCCAGCTCACCCAGCGATGAGGAACTGCTGCCACCGCAAAGGAGTGCTCTTGATGGGGACCCACTTCGATGGGACTGTCGATCAGGGCATCGAAGGTTTCAGCGCGCCAGAGATTCGCCCCCACCTGGGAAAGACTGAGAAAAGCGTCCCATCCCTCTGGAAGCAGCAATTCCAGGTGATGGGGAGTCCATCTGGCCCCTTCGATCTCCAGGATGACACCTGCTAGGGCTAGAAAACCGTGCTCGTTGTTCAGGTGGCAAGTGCGGACCGTAAGCTCCGTGGCCTGAATGGTGTAGCGCACCACGATTGGATTGAGCTCCTTCAGGTGCAGGAGCCAGCAGGAGGGCGTGAGTCGGCGGGCGGGCAGTGGATGGGTGCCCTGCCAGATCATCAACCTCTCAAGATGACGCACATAGTCCCGGATCAAATAAGAGCCCGGTGTCCAGCTAGGGAGGCGCAGCTCCAGGCGCCTCTGGGTGGGCATGAAGCTGAGTTCAACGTGGACAAGATGTTGCTGAGGAGACCGCAGATCAAGGCGAAGTAGGGGGCTCAACCGCACTTCAGCAGACGACGTTAACGGTGGCCCCAGCAAAGCAGGTGGCCGCCTCCCTCAGGGCGAGGTGGGTGGCGTAGGTGCGGGTGATCTCCGCCAGTAGTCGCGGCAAAGCGGTGCACTGGGTCAGCTTCTGCAGATCCGCCACCAGCGCCAGAGATCCGTCGGACTGCTGACGCCAGCCCAGGACCTGCCCATTCTCCAGCTGGATCAGAAGGTCCACAGGCTGCTGTTCCCCGGCAAAGCCAATCAACTTTTCGTCCCGTTGAGGCTCTAGGTGGAGCGCCTCCAGCGCGGAGGCCATGAGATCAAGATCCCGCAACACCGTGGGGAGGATAGTGAGATGGGACATAGGACCTGTGCTTCCCATTCCAGGATGAATCAAGCAAACCCTAGCGATCTTGCGCAATCGCTCCAGTGGCCAATGCCACAGCCCTGGCCCTCCCACCCCACGCCTCTGCGCCTTGGGGTGATGGCCTCGGGTGAAGGCAGTAATTTCGAAGCCCTGGTGGAGGCCACCCGCAGCCAAAGGCTGCAGGCCAGGATTGAGCTTCTTGTGGTGAACCATGAGCAGTGTGGCGCCAGAACTCGGGCGGAGCGGCTGGGAATCCCTTGGCGCTGGATCGATCACCAGGCTTTCCCCAGCCGGGAAGCCCTGGACGAAGCCTTGGTTGAGGCCTTTCGCGGCGCGGGCGTGGATCTGGTGGTGATGGCGGGTTGGATGCGGATCGTCACCCCCCGCCTGATCGAGGCCTTTCCCGATCGCCTGCTCAACATCCACCCCTCGCTCCTGCCGAGCTTTCGAGGGTTGAATGCGGTGGGCCAGGCTTTGGCCTGTGGTGTCCGGATCACCGGGTGCACCGTGCATCTGGTGCGTCCGGCAGTGGATGATGGCCCGATCCTGGTGCAGGCCGCTGTTCCCGTGCATCCCCAGGATGATCCCCCATCCCTGGCGGCTCGAATCCATACCCAAGAGCATCGGATTCTCCCCTTCGCCGTGGCCCTTGCGGCCCAACGGCTTGCGGGGCTCCAGACTCAGGGATAAAAGGGCTGCAAGGGCAGGCCCGTGTCCTGGGGAAGGCCCGCCATGAGGTTGAGGCATTGCACCCCCTGCCCCGCTTGGCCCTTCACGAGATTGTCAATGGCACTCATCACAATCAGCTGGCCGGTGCGGCGATCCACCTGCACCGAAAGGAGAGCGCGGTTGGTGCCTTTCACCCACTTGGTGGCGGGGTAGGTTCCAACTGGCAGCACTTCCACACAGGAGCTGTGCCGATAGGCCGCTTTCAGTAGCGTGCTGCAGTCGTCTGCTGTTAGGCCCGGATCCCGGAGCCGGGCATAGACCGTGGCCAGCAGGCCCCGCACCATGGGGATGAGGTGGGGCGTGAACTGCACCAGGAGGGGATGGCCACAGACCTTGCTGCACTGCTGCTCGATCTCACTGGTGTGCCGGTGGCCGATCACTCCATAGGGAGCCACGGATTCACCAGCTTCCGCCAGCAACAGATGCTCCTTGGCTGCGCGGCCTCCGCCAGAGGTACCGGTCTTGGCGTCGATCACGATGCCATTGAGCTCGATCAGCCCCTGGCTCAGAAAGGGCAGCAGGGCCAGCAGGCTGGCAGTTGGAAAACAGCCAGGCGCGGCCACCAGGCGGGCCTGGGCTATGCGCTCGGCCTCCCACTCGGCAAGGCCGTAGATGGCCTCGGCACAAAGAGCACCATCCTCCCTAGGGTGGATGCCCGCCTCATCGCTGTACACCTCCTGCCAGTGGTTGAGGGAGCGGTAGCGGTAGTCGGCCGAGAGATCCACCACCTTCACCCCCTTGGCTACCAGGGAGGGAACGAGCTGAGAGGCCAGTCCGTTCGGGAGGCTGAGCACGGCTAAATCGGCTGCGGCGGCAATGGCCTCCGGTTCACAGGCCTGCACCACCGGATCTCCCGCCAAGGGAAGAAAGGGCACCAGATCACTCCAGCGTTTGCCGCTGCTCCGTTCGCCCCCTAGAAACGTCACCTCTAGCTTGGGATGGCCGTGGAGCAGGCGAAGGGTTTGGAGGCCGCCGTATCCGCTCGCCCCGATTACCGCCACACGCCCTACCTTCATCCCCTGGCTTCCAAACGCCGCATCTTAGAGTCAACTCCCAGTTCCCTGAGCCAAGCTCCGGGGCAATTCGTCCTCGCTGGTGTCAACAAGGATCTATAAAGAAAGCCAGTTGACCTCTCGGGTTTCTTGCTTCCTTGACTGTTACGCCTGAGCGCCAGACCTGCGACGCCGAGTCGGCCATTCATTTCGACTGCATTGCCGATGCCTTGGCAGCCATCCGCAATGGGGAGGCGATCGTGGTAGTGGATGACGAAAACCGTGAAAATGAGGGGGATCTGATCTGCGCGGCTCAGTTCGCCACGCCCCAGCAGATCAACTTCATGGCCACCGAGGCGCGGGGCCTCATCTGTCTGGCTATGGAGGGAGAGCGACTCGACGCACTGGATTTGCCACTGATGGTGGATCACAACACCGACAGCAATCAAACGGCTTTCACCGTGAGCGTGGATGCGGGTCCGGAACACAGAGTGGGAACGGGTATTTCCGCGGAGGATCGAGCCCGCACGATCCAGGTGGCGATACACCCCCAGTCGCGTCCGGCCGATCTGAGGCGACCCGGCCACGTGTTTCCTCTCCGCGCCAGGGAGGGCGGCGTGCTCAAACGGGCGGGCCATACGGAAGCGGCTGTGGATCTGGCCCGCCTGGCGGGGCTCTATCCCGCAGGGGTGATCTGCGAAATCCAAAATGCCGATGGCTCAATGGCCAGGTTGCCCCAGCTCCTGTCTTATGCACAACAACATGGCCTGCGGCTGATTTCCATCGCCGACCTGATTCGTTATCGCCTGGCGACGGAGCGTTTTGTGCGCAGGCAGGCGGAAGCCTCGCTGCCCAGTGCCTTTGGGGATTTCTGTGCGATCGGCTACCGCAATGAGCTCGATGGCAGTGAACATGTGGCCCTGGTCAAGGGGCATCCCGAACAGGCCACGGCACCTGTATTGGTGCGTGTGCACAGCGAATGCCTCACCGGCGATGCCTTCGGATCCCTGCGTTGTGATTGCAGACCCCAGCTGGAAGCAGCCCTGCGCATGATCGAGGCTGCGGGAGAAGGAGTGGTGGTGTATCTCCGGCAGGAAGGGCGCGGGATCGGGTTGGTGAACAAGTTGCGGGCCTACAGCCTGCAGGATGGGGGATTGGACACGGTAGAAGCCAACGAGCGACTGGGCTTTCCAGCCGATTTGCGCAACTATGGGGTTGGAGCACAGATCTTAAGCGATCTAGGCGTGCGCCATCTTCGCCTGATCACCAACAACCCCCGCAAGATTGCCGGCCTCGATGGCTATGGCCTTCACGTAGATGATCGGGTGCCTCTGGTGATCGATGCGGGGGCCCACAACGCCGCCTACCTCACGGCCAAGCGACTGAAACTGGGTCATCTGATGGAGTCCCGGCAGGAGATTGGAACCATCGCGCTCCCCTCCAGCAGTGCAGGCCCCACAGCCGTGGTGGCCTGGCAGGCCAATGGGTTGGATCCCCAGCGGGATCACATCCTTCATCAACACCTTCAGAACTGGGCCGAGGAGCGTCACCTCCGCCTCCAGTTGGAGGACCATCCCCGACTGCTGGCGCTCCTGGAGGGCCCATCCCTTGCCGTCTTGCTGATGGCCCAGCCCGCCCAGGAATTACTACCTGCAGATCTGGCTGCCCTGCTGACCCTTCTTGGGGGCTGGCCACACACCCGGGCCGTGGCCCTCCTGCTAGCCCCCGATGGCCCTCGCAGCAGCCATCCCTCGGCCCTGCTGGAGCCGGAACGAAGGCCCCTAGCGGAATTGCACCAGGCCGCCACCCTGGCCTGTCCGCGGCTTAGTTTGGAGCCTGGTGCATTCCTTCGCTGGCAAGACTGAAGGCACCCTCGTCCTGTAGAACAGCGGCAGACCTGACGACTGCCATGGCCCCTCCCCCCTCCCTCGACCTCAGCACGGCTCGGCTGGGCGTGCTTGGGGGGAGTGGCCTCTATGGAATGGAAGGCTTAGAAGATGTCAGGGAGCTGACGGTCAGCACCCCCTATGGCGATCCTTCCGATTCACTTCTCCTTGGGCGGATCGGGGATCTGGATGTGGTGTTTCTTGCCCGCCATGGCCGGCACCACACATTTTTACCAACGGAAGTCCCCTACAAGGCCAACCTTTGGGCACTCCGTTCTCTGGGGGTGCGATGGATCCTGTCCGTTTCCGCCGTCGGTTCCTTACAGGAACAATTTCGCCCTCTAGACATGTTGGTGCCGGATCAATTCATTGATCGCACCCATCAGCGACCCCTGAGCTTTTTCGGGGAGGGTCTGGTGGCCCATGTGACCGCTGCAGATCCCTTTTGTCCAAGTTTAAGCACCATCCTGGCGGACGTGGCCGACAGCCTCATGCCCGAGGGTCGGGAACTCCACCGGGGGGGGACTTATCTGTGCATGGAAGGACCGGCCTTCTCAACCCGGGCCGAATCTGAGCTCTACCGCTCTTGGGGTTGCTCAGTGATCGGGATGACCAATCACACAGAGGCCCGGCTGGCTAGGGAAGCAGAAATGGCCTACGCCACTCTAGCCATGGTGACCGATTACGACTGCTGGCATCAGGAGCACGACTCCGTGACGGTGGAGATGGTGATTGGCAATCTGCAGGCCAACGCGGCTTTGGCCCAGACCATCGTGCGGCTTGCCGCCGAGCGGATCGGCGCGCAACGCCCCGCCAGTTCCTCCCACAGGGCCCTTCGCCATGCCCTGATGACACCGCCCAGCCATGTGCCCCTGGAGACCCGGTTGCGCACCGAACTCTTCACAGCGCCCTATTGGGGGGAGGCAGGGTCAACCCCATAACCTCCAGGGTGGCGCGGAGGGACGGGCCATGGCGCAGGAGCGCGTCAGCTGCAGAGGGCCCATCCATGCCACCCACAGCCATCAGCAGGGCGCGTTTGACCGATCCCTGGCTTTCCGCCAGTAGAGCCCGGCCCTGCTCCCGATCCACACCGGCGAGATCTCCCAGGATCCGCAGGGCTCGATCCTCCAGTTTGGCATTGCTGACGGACACATCCACCATGCGATTTCGATACACCTTTCCCAATCGCACCATCAGACCCGTGGAGAGAATATTGAGGGCCATCTTGGTGGCGGTACCGGCCTTGAGGCGGGTGGAACCGGTGAGTAACTCCGGGCCCGTGAGGAGGCGCAAATCAATATCGCAGGGCATGGGAGCCTGGTCGCTGGGAACGCAGGCCAGGGCAATGGTGAGGGCTCCGATGGCCTGGCCATGGCGGAGTCCGCCTAGGACGTAGGGGGTGGTGCCTCCAGCGGCGATGCCCACCAGGGCATCGCTCGGGGCAAACCCCCGTTCCTCCAGGTCACGCTGCCCCTGCTCTTCGAGATCTTCGAGTCCTTCCGAGCTGCGCAGCAGGGCCGGAGCCCCTCCCGCCAGGACGCCTTGCACCATCCCCGGGGGGGAGCAGAAAGTTGGGGGACATTCGGCCGCATCCAACACGCCTAGACGGCCGGAAGTCCCTGCACCCTGATAGAAGAGACGCCCGCCCTGGCGAACCCTAACGGCGATGGCCTCGATGGCGTCAGCCAGCTGGGGTGCTGCTCGGTGCACAGCTTTCTGGGGTTCCAGATCGTTTTGGCAGAACAGCTCCACCAGGGCCTCACTAGAGAGTTGGTCCAGGTTCTGGCTCAGGGGGTTGGGCAACTCTGTGAGCAGATGCCCCCGATTGAGCTCTGGGGGGGATGTCTGGGCCGTAATGGATCGCTCGTCCTGGTCGTTCATAGCAACCCCTCTAGACGGCGACGAAAGGCCTCGAGCTCTGGATCCTCCCCTGTGCTCTCCTCTCCAGTCAGGGCGGTATCCCCGTCCTTCCAGTGGTGTACATCGAGATTCTGTGGGGGTGGAGCGATCAGCAGGCGATCCTCTTCACTCTTGGGAAGAAAGCCCGCCGGCACAAATCGGGCTTCATAGCCGGCCTGGGCACAGAAGAGCTCCACATCCTCCCGATGGATTCTCTCCACGCTGGGCAAGGGAAAATCCTGGGCTTCCAGCAAACCCGCGTAGCGCTCCGCATCCTCCGCATCCTCAAACAGCAGCACCACGGTGCGGCCCCCGAGCTCGATGGAATGGATCCCCTCCTCGTTACTGCCGGCATCAAAAAGGAGCACATGCACAGGCATGGCCGTGGCATCACTTGGGGCCAAGGGCAAGTGGTCGAACTTGACAGTCAGTGTCTCACCCAGGGTCGGTCTCGGCCAGTTCCTGAAGGCGTCGGTAGAGGGCTTCTTCCGCTTCACCCAGCTCTGGAGGCACCACGATGCGTAGCTCCACGATCTGGTCCCCCACCTGCTCGTCCAAGCGCAGACCCCGTCCCCGGAGTCGCAGGAGCCTGCCGCTGGAGGATCCAGCGGGAACGCGAAGTCGAACCGGACCCGTCAGGGTGGGCACGAGCTGGTGACATCCCAGCACCGCCTGGGCGGGGGTTAGGTCCAGCGTGTAGAGCGCCCGCAGACCGTCAATCCGCAGTCCTTCCGGGGTGCGGACTCGAAGGTGGAGAAAGTGATCCGCTCCACCAGGAGCCACGCCTTGCAACCTCAGGCGCCAGCCATCTCCAGCCAGGGGAGGCGTCCATACTTCCACCACCGTTCCATCGCTAAGTTCCAGCTCCACCCGATCCCCGGAAATCGCCTGTTCGGGCCGAAGTTCAACCAGGGTCTCTTCCGCCGTGGTGGCACGCACAGGCGGGGGTGGGGGAGTGGAGGTGGTCACCCGGGCTTCAGGGGCTATGTCCTCGGGCGACATGGCTGCGTCTTCGGAGGTACCACGGGATCCCCCGAACAAGGCGTCGAGGTAGGTCTCAAAATTGGGGAATCCTTGGGCAAAGGGATCGTTGGAGCGTCCCCTTCCATGCCCACCGCTTTCTTCTCCGGCTTCCCAGGCTAGCCGCCGCCTTGGATCTGAAAGCACCGCATAGGCTTCGTTCACCCGCTTGAAGCGCTCTTCCGCCACGGGGTCGTTGCCGTTGAGATCCGGGTGCCAGCGGCGCGCCTGCTCCCGAAAGGCCCGTTTCAGTCGTGCAGGGTCGGCGCCAGGTTCGAGCCCCAAAACCTGCCAGTAATCGGAAGTGCCGAGACTGGTCATGCGCAGAGCGTCACTATGGACCCCATGGATCTTCTTCCTCACGCTCCCAGCGTGGAGGGAGATCCTCGCGGAAAGGGTTTGGATCCCGGAAGCGCCCCATCCGCTGGGGACGGTCGTCCCAGGGATCAGGGCGATCCCACCGATCTCCCCGGTCTGACCTATAGGGAGGTTCCCAGCTATCCCAGTCCTCCTCGGCAAAGAGTTCGTCCTTCAGAGAGCCGAGGGTGTTCTTGAGTCCTTGCAGAGGTCCAGCCTCATTGCGTTGTTCACTGAGCAAACGGCGATTGAGCCCAAACATGGCCTCCTGCAACTGGCTCACGGCAAGCTCCAGCTCGGGGTCCTCCGTGTTCTGATCCGCTAGCAAATCCTGAACCTGCCTGACGGCCAGCTCCACACTTCGCTGCTGCCGTTCAGCTCCGTAGGGGCCAAGCTCCAAAGCGGAATCCCGAAGGCGCCGCTCAGCCTGGGATACAAGAGTGAGGGCCCTGTTGCGGCGATCGATCACAGCACGCTTACGTCGATCTTCCGCCGCTTTGCGCTCTGCCTCCTCTAGGAGTGCCTGGATTTCCTCCTCACTGAGGTTGGAGCCCCCCTGAATCGAAACGCTCTGTTGTCTGCCGGTGGTGCGGTCGGTTGCCGAGACCTGTAGCAAACCATTGGCATCAATATCAAACGACACCTGCACCTGGGGGACACCACGGGGCGCCGGGGGAATCCCCGAAAGACGAAACCGACCGAGGGATTTGTTATCAGCTGCCATCTGCCTTTCCCCCTGCAGGACATGGATGTCCACGGAGTTCTGGTTGGGTTCAGAGGTGCTGAAAACATCACTTTTACGCACGGGTATTGGCGTGTTACGCGGAATCAGTACCTTCATCAATCCTCCGATAGTTTCCAATCCCAACGAGAGTGGACTCACGTCGTTGAGCATCAAATCCCTCAGTTCCCCCGTCAGAATCCCGGCCTGTACGGCGGCACCAATCGCCACCACCTCATCGGGATTCACCGACTGGCAGGGATCCCTTGGAATCAAGGTCCGAACCATGTCCTGGACCATGGGCATGCGGGTGCCCCCACCGACGAGCACCACATCGTCGATGGATTCCGCGCTGAGGTTGGCATCCCGCAGGGCCCGTTGAACGGGCCGGAGCAGCCGGTCCAGCAGTTCAGGGCAAAGCCCCTCGAAGGTGCGGCGCTCCAGAGTGGTTTCAATGTGGAGGGGCCCTTCAGCGCCTGTAGCGATGAAGGGGAGCGACAGGGGGGTACTTGCCACACCCGATAGCTCCTGCTTGGCCTTCTCCGCCGCCTCGCTTAGCCGTTGAAGAGCTTGCCGATCCCGCCTGAGATCAAGGCCGTGCTCCTTATGGAACGCTTCCGCTACCCAGTCCACGATGCGCTGATCCCAGTCGTTGCCTCCCAGTTGGGTATCCCCGCTCGTGGCCTTCACGTCAAAGACACCGTTGGCGATCCGGAGGATGGAAACATCAAACGTGCCGCCACCGAGATCGAAGACCAAGACGCGCTTGACGGCACTGCGATCAAATCCGTAGGCCAGTGCAGCAGCGGTGGGTTCATTGAGAATGCGCTCCACGCTGATGCCAGCCAGGCGGCCTGCATCACGGGTAGCTTGGCGCTGGGCATCGTTGAAATAGGCGGGCACCGTAATCACCGCAGCCTCCACCGGTTCCCCGAGATAGGTGGAGGCATCGTCCACCAACTTCCTCAATATGCAGGCCTGGAGCTCTTCCGGGGCGTATTCCCTCTCTGTGGCAGGGCACACCACCCGCACTTGCCCAGCCTCATTGGCCCTCACTGTGTAAGGGACCGACAGGGTGTTGTCGTCCAACTCCTCCCAACGGCGGCCGATGAACCGCTTGACATTGGCAAAGGTGTTGCGGGGATTGAGAACGAGCTGGCGGCGGGCGGTTTGACCCACGATAAGCTCCTGTTCCCGGGTAAAACCCACCACGGAGGGGGTCGTACGGGCACCCTCAGCATTAGCAATCACGAGGGGACGCCCGCCCTCGAGCACTGCCACCACGGAATTGGTGGTGCCCAGGTCGATCCCCACAATTCTCCCCATGGCCGTATTCAAGCCTTCCGTCTAGGGCCAACGGTACTTGCTATTTCGGTTTGCGTTAAACCGTCCTTAAACCCCAAAGCACCGGACGCTGTCAGGATCTCTTGAGAAACAGCGATTTGCGACAGCCTCTGCATGACAGGTGATTCCAGAACTGAGGCCTTCACCCTGCGGCGCAGACCCACCAGCGAAAAGCTTGTGGACAATGGCTTCCGCCAGCTTACGGTTTTGCTGGCCGCCATGGTGGCTCTGATCCTATTGGGTATTTTTGCCGTTGTGCTCACGGGTGCCTGGGAGGCAATTCGAACCTTTGGTTGGAAGTTTCTCACCACGTCCGCTTGGGACCCGGTTAACGAAAAATATGGTGCCTTCACGGCCATTTACGGCACGCTTGTTTCCTCTTTGTTTGCGCTCCTACTAGCTATCCCCCTGGGTGTTGGAACAGCCATATTTATCACTGAAGATTTGCTGCCCCTCTCCGTCCGCAAGGTGATAGGAGTGATGGTCGAGCTTCTTGCTGCCATTCCCTCTGTGGTTTTAGGCCTTTGGGCGATATTTGTGATGGAGCCTGCCATCCGACCGTTTCTACAGTTTCTCAATGATCGCTTCGGCTGGTTGCCCCTTTTTGGGAGTGTCCCCCAAGGCCCAGGCATGGCTCCAGCCATTTTGATTCTTGTTGTGATGACCTTACCCATCATCACCGCGATTGCTAGAGATGCTCTCAACCAGGTTCCGATTGAACTTCGGCAAGGAGCTTATGGAGTTGGAACGACAAGGTGGGGAGCTATTTTTAATATCATCCTACCTGCAGCAATCTCCGCCATCATGGGAGGCGTGATGCTTGCACTGGGTAGGGCCATGGGAGAAACCATGGCTGTGACAATGATTATCGGAAATTCAATGAATTTTAGCCCATCACTTCTTGCGCCAGGAAATACGATCTCTTCTATGTTGGCTAATCAGTTCGGGGAAGCAGATGGCATCCAGGTATCAGCCTTAATGTATGCCGCGCTTGTTTTAATGCTCCTTACATTTATTGTGAATGTGTTGGCCCAGTGGATTGTGAAGCGTTTGAGCCTTCAGTACTAATTCCCTATTTCATTTCTTCACCTATGACTTACTCAACATCGACGCCATCTGTGGCTACACAGAGCAATCTCTTCTTCGACCCTAGCTTGGCCCGTAATCGATTCAGTGTTCTGTTCAATGCCATCTCGGGAGCCTTTGCAGTCATAGCTGTACTTCCTCTTTTTTTAGTGTTGGCATATGTACTCTTTAAAGGTGGCAGCCTGATCCGCCCCGGTCTGTTTGCCCAGCTCCCTCCTGCTCCAGGTAGCGATGGCGGAGGCATAGGTAATGCTATCTTGGGTACGTTTATTGTGACTCTCTTAGCCTCTCTCATCGCTCTGCCTATTGGCATTGGAGGTGGTATCTATCTTGCGGAGTATGCGCAAAAGGGAGGTTGGTTTTCACGCTTTGTTCGCTTTGGCAATGATGTGCTCGCCGGAGTGCCCTCAATCATCAGTGGCGTGTTCGTTTTTGGCGCGATTGTTGCTACAAGGCTGTTTTTTGGCCAAAGTTATAGTGCCCTAGCTGGGGCTATAGCCCTCTCCATTCTGATGCTCCCTACGGTAATTAAAACCACAGACGAGGGTTTGAGGCTTGTTCCTAACGATCTTCGTCTTGGATCCTATGGGGTTGGTGCATCTCGCTTTGTCACGATTTCCCAGGTCACCCTGCCTGCGGCCTTCACTCCCATCGCGACAGGATCTGTCCTCGCCATCGCGAGAGCGGCAGGAGAAACGGCACCGTTGATATTCACAGCCTTGTTTTCGCCATTCTGGCCGGAAGGAATTTTCAACCCAATAGCTACAATGTCTGTTCTGATCTTTAACTTTGCAATCATGCCCTATGATCCTCAAAATCAATTGGCTTGGGCTGCATCTTTTATATTGGTAGTCATGATATTGTTTGCCAATCTCTTTGCCCGTTGGTTGGCAAGTCTGAAGAAGGTTTAGATTTCCTTTCTCCATTGACTTCGTTCACCTTCTATTTAATCACTGCTTACAAAAAACAAAATGATCAACTCCTATCCCAACACGAGCTCTACTCCTCCTCCAGCTGAGATTTGCATTTCCCTCCAAAATGTTTCGATTTCCTATGGCAGTTTTGAGGCTGTTCGAAATGTGTATCTTGACGTTCCGAATAAGGGTGTGACAGCCTTTATTGGACCTTCAGGCTGCGGCAAGTCCACAGTTCTTAGAGCATTGAATCGGATGAATGATCTGATTCCCGGCTGTTCGTTGAAGGGAAAAGTTATTTTTGATGGTCAGAACCTTTACGACAAGCGTGTGGATCCGGTGGAGGTGCGACGACGAATTGGCATGGTGTTTCAGAAACCTAATCCATTCCCTAAGAGCATCTATGAAAACATCGCGTTTGGAGCTCGGATCAATGGCTACCGTGGCGATATGGACGAGTTGGTTGAACGATCTCTCCGCAAAGCAGCCGTATGGGAAGAGTGCAAGGACAAGTTGAAGGACAGTGGTTTTTCTCTCTCTGGCGGACAGCAACAAAGGCTTTGCATCGCCCGCGCGATCGCTACCGAGCCAGAAGTGATTCTGATGGATGAGCCCTGCTCCGCTCTGGATCCCATCTCCACTTTGAAGATCGAGGAAACCATGCATGAGCTCAAGCGGAGTTACACCATTGTCATCGTGACGCACAACATGCAACAAGCTGTTCGCGTGGCAGACATGACGGCCTTCTATAATGCTGAGGCTGTGGAAGGTGGAACGGGAAAGATTGGTTATCTTGTGGAATTCAGTTCCACAGAAAAAATCTTCAATGCACCAGCCCAACAGGCCACCCTTGATTACGTCAGTGGTCGCTTCGGTTAATCGGGTATTCCCAAATCAAATGGTTTTGAGCATCTACAAAAAAAACCGGCCTTAGGCCGGGGTTAACGGAGAGGGAGGGATTCGAACCCTCGATAGAGTTGCCCCTATACAGCATTTCCAGTGCTGCGCCTTCGACCACTCGGCCACCTCTCCAGAGGCAGTGTTCAGCCGAATGGCAATGTAGCAGCATGCCACGTGGTTCCAACGCTGATGTCTCGCACCTTTCCAATCACGGTGTTCTGGCGCCAGGCCGGGCGGGTTATCACCCATGAGGTGAGGGAAGGGGAGTACATCCTGCGCAGTTTTGAAGCCCAAGGTGACCCCCTCCCCTTCAGCTGCCGCCAGGGGTGCTGCACGGCCTGTGCCGTTCGTGTCCTCTCGGGCCGGATCGACCATCGCGAAGCCCTCGGTCTCTCCAAGGAGTTGCGGCATCGCGGCTATGGCTTGCTCTGCGTGGCTCGGGCCATTGCTCCCCTGGAGGTGGAAACCCAGGATGAAGATGAGGTTTACGACCTGCAATTCGGCCGCCACTTCAACCGAGGTCGCGTTCGCGCAGGACTTCCCTTGGACGAGGATTGACCATGTCCCGATCTGCTTCAGCTCGTTCCCTTTCCGATGCCGCCTTCAGGGCCAGCAGCTTGCCGTCGGGCCGTTTGGAAGAACTTTTGGGCGTCGCCCGCTCTGCTGCCTTGGCTGGTGCAAGGCCTCTGAAGGAAATGTTTGGCCACCTGGAAGGGGTGAAGCAAAAGGGGGAGGCCGGGAATCTCGTGACGGAGGCTGATCTGGCTGCCGAGAAGGCCGTTCTTTCCGTTTTGGCCGAGGCCACCCCCAGCTTTTCCGTTCTGGCCGAGGAGAGCGGACACCGCCATGGTGAAGGGCCTTTCGAATGGTGCGTGGATCCCTTGGATGGCACCACCAATTACGCCCACGGCTTTCCGGTGTTTTGCACCTCAGTGGGGCTGCTCTTTGAGGGGAAACCCCTGCTTGGAGCTCTTGCGCTGCCTGTCCTGGATCAGCTGTTCTGGGCCGCGCCCGCTGTTGGAGCCTGGTGTAATGATCGCTGCCTTGAAGTCAGTGATTGCCGCCAGATCAGTGATGCCCTCCTGGCCACCGGTTTTGCCTACGACCGGATCTCCAGGTTGGACAACAACTATTCAGAGTTTGCACGATTTACTCATCGTAGCCACGGGGTCCGGCGTGCGGGGGCCGCAGCAGTGGATCTTGCTTTTGTTGCGTCTGGGGCGATCGATGGCTATTGGGAGCGGGGTCTCTCTCCCTGGGATCTGGTGGCGGGCGTGGTGTTGGTGGAGCAGGCCGGTGGGGTGGTGAGCGGTTATGGGGGAGAAGAGCTGGATCTACGCACAGGTCGGGTGATCGCGTGTGCCCCGGGATTGCACGAGGCCATGATGACTGAACTTGCGGCCTGCCAACCCCTCCCTGGGGCGAGCTACGGCGCCCCCGAACTCGATGCCATGGATCCCCCTCCATAGGATCCCTCCATCGTTTGCCGTCCGTTCTCCTGCATGGCCCTGCAACCTGCTGCTGGTGCTCGGGATCTCAACCCGCGGGAAGTGGAAAGCCAGCGCTGGCTCTGTGAACGGCTGGCCGAGGTCTACCGCCGCTGGGGCTATCAGGAGGTGGCTCCTCCCACGATCGAGAGGATTGACACCCTGGAGGCAGGGGGGGGCATCGCCGAGCGGGAAGTGGTTCGCCTCGTCGCCGACGCACCCCTGGGGCTCAGACCTGAACTCACCGCTTCCATTGCTCGTGCAGCCAGCACCCGCATGGCCCATCGGCCCCGCCCCCTGCGGCTCTGGGCCAGTGGCCCCACCTTTCGCTCGTTTCTGGGGGATGGGGGTGACTTGCGCATCAATGAATCCCTTCAAAGCGGGGTAGAGCTCCTGGGGGAGAGCTCCGATGCTGCAGAGATGGAATTGATGCATCTGTTGCTCACGGCCGTCTCCAGCCTTGGCCTAAAGCCGTTCCACCAGCCCACCCTCTTGGTTGGTCACCACGCCCTGCTTGGAGCGTTGCTGGAGGTGGTTCCGGAGACCGTGCGGGAGATCGCTCGAGACAGACTGACGGCTTTCGATGCCTTGGGGATTGATGCCCTCCCGATCCCGCAAGAGGCTCGGGGTCGCCTGCGGGCCCTGCTCCAGCTGCGAGGTGATCCTAGGATCGTGCTCTATCAGCTGGAGCAGTGGCTGGGACAGATTCCCCTTCTCGGGAGACTGGAGACCCTGCTAAGCAGTGTGGAACCGCTTGCCAACGCGGGAGCGGTCCGCCTCCAACTTGATCCCACCTTTCAACCGCATTTCGATCTGTACGACGGTTTGGTGTTCAAGCTGGTCTGCCAAGGGCAAGAGGCCCCTGTCGCCATTGCCAGCGGTGGACGCTACGACCGTCTTATGGCACGTTTCTGTGACGACCTGGCTCTGGCTTACGGCACCGGATTTGGCTTTTCAATCGCCGCACTTCAAAACCTGGTCTCTGCAGAGCCCCCACCAGCGCCTGATGGGGGGCCCTGGTTTGTCGCCAGTTCCGAAGCCAGCTCGCTTCCCGCCGCTCTGAAGCGCATGGCATGGCTCCATTCCCAGGGGGAGTCGGCTGAACTCTGCAGCCAGCCCTGTGGCAGTGAGGAGGAGGCTCACACCCGTGCCATGCAGCGGGGCTGTCGAGGAGTGATCTGGGTCGGGCCTCCTCCCTAGGATTTTCACACCGATCACAAATCGTTGCCATGCCCCACACGATCATTACGGATGTTTGTGAAGGGGTTTCCGATTGTGTGGATGCCTGCCCGGTGGCCTGCATTCATCCCGGCCCAACGGCTAATGCGAAAGGCACGGCGTACTACTGGATCGACTTTGAAACCTGCATCGATTGCGGCATCTGCCTGCAGGTTTGCCCCGTGAATGGGGCCATTGTTCCTGAAGAACGCCCAGAACTCCAGCGTTCTTCGTGATGGCTATCGGTTCGGTCACCCCTCCATGTACGGCGTTGAGGAGAACCGGTCAAGGACTTAACATATGTATGTTGATTCATTGATTTCGATGACGGTTTTGGAAGAAGGTCAGATTCAGATCCACACCGAAAATATTTTCCCCATCATCAAGAAAGCTGTTTATTCCGGTCACGAAGTGTTTCTTCGTGAGCTGGTCAGCAATGGGGTGGATGCCATCCAAAAGCGGCGCATGGCGGCCATGGCCGGAGATTGCAGCGAGGGGGAGACCGGTCTGATCAGTATCCGCATCGATCGCGAAGCGAAGACAGTCACCATTTCTGACAACGGGATCGGCATGACTGCCGATGAGGTGAAGCGCTATATCAATCAGGTGGCCTTCTCCAGCGCCGAAGAATTTCTGAGCAAATATAAAACGACTTCCGATGCCATCATCGGCCATTTTGGTTTGGGGTTCTACTCCAGCTTCATGGTGGCCTCCCAGGTGGAGATCTTCAGCCTCAGTGCTCGCCCTGAGGCGCAAGCCATTCGCTGGAGCTGTGATGGCTCACCAAACTTTAGGCTTTCTGGGGCGGAGCGCTCCGCTCCGGGAACGGATGTGATCCTTCACCTGCAAGAGGAGGAGCTGGAGTATCTCGAGCCTTCCCGCTTACGCAATCTGATTACCACCTATTGCGACTTCCTGCCCGTTGAGGTGCAGCTTGAAGGAGAAACCGTTAATAAGAAAGATGCTCCCTGGCGCCGTTCTGCCAAGGATCTCACTGATCAAGATTACATAGATTTTTATCGCTATCTCTACCCCTTCCAAGGGGATCCCTTGCTCTGGGTACACCTCAATACAGATTATCCTTACAGTCTGCAAGGGATTCTTTACTTCCCCAAAATTTCTGGCAGGGCAGATTGGGAAAAAGGGGAAATTCGGTTGTATTGCAACCAGGTGTTCGTCAGCGACTCCATTAAGGAAGTGGTGCCCCGCTACCTGCTGCCTCTGAGAGGTGTGTTGGATTCACCGGACATTCCCCTGAATGTGAGCCGCAGTGCTCTGCAGACCGATAGAAGGGTTCGTTCCATCGGCGCATTTGTGGCACGAAAAGTGGGCGACAGGCTCAAGGACCTCCACCAGAGCGATCCTGTGCGTTACGCCGAAATCTGGGACTCTGTTGGGCCTTTCATCAAGATCGGAGCCATGGAAGATGACAAATTTGCTGATCAGGTGGAGGCCTCTATCCTGTATGGCACTACGGCTACAGCAGAGCCGAAGGACGAAGAAGGCCTAGGCACTGTGGATCCCATTGGCTGCACCCTTGGCACCTTCACCACCTTGGCGGGCTACCGCTCTCGCTTGGAGGACACCTCCAACTCCCGCATCCTCTATTGCACGGATGAGGCTGGCCAGGCCGGGGCCCTGGCCCTCTGGAAAGGGCAGGGGGCGGAAGTGCTCTTGGCCGATACTCTCATCGATGCTCAGTTCATCCCCTGGCTTGAAGCCCGGCACAACGAGCTGCGATTCCAGCGCGTTGATGCGGAGCTGGATGCCAGCCTCCATGAATCCACCAAGGAGCTGGCGGACGCGGACGGTAAGGATGCGGCCGAAAAATTAAGGGAGATCTTTCGCGCCGCCCTCGCCAATGACAAGGTGACCGTACAGGTGCAAGCCCTACGGGGGGAGGAGGCCCCTGCTGCTCTCATCCTCTTGCCGGAGCAGATGCGTCGGATGAACGATCTCGGCGCCCTCATGGAACAGCGTCTCCCGGGGCTGCCCGATCACCACGTGTTGCTCATCAACCGCCGTCATCCCCTCGTGGAAGGCGTGATGAAACTCTCCAGCGGAGCGATTCTCACCAGCTCGGGCGGCGAGGCCTCTCCCAACCAGCAACTCGCTGATGATCTCAGCCGCCATATTTATGAAATGGCCCGTCTGGCCGTTGGCGGTTTAGAACCGAATCAGCTGGCTGGTTTTCAGCAGCGCAGCAGCGATCTGATGGGACGCCTGATGCAAAGAGCGCTTTAACAACAAAATCCGCTCCTCCGCCAGCTGTGGGTACCCGGCCAGGGTCCCCCAGTTGCCCCTGCATCTCATGGGTTGGAGCGGTTGTTTGATAAGGTCATCCAAGAAACAAAAGGTTCAACGTCATGTCACGCGTGTGTGCTCTCACCGGTCAGCGCGCCAATAACGGCATGGCTGTGAGCCATTCCCACGTTCGCACCAAGAAACTCCAACAAGTTAATTTGCAGAAACGTCGCCTCTGGTGGGCTGAAGGCCAACGCTTCATCACCCTTCGAGTGTCCACACGCACGCTGAAAACGATCCAGAAGCGCGGCCTGGGCCCCTACGCCAAATCCTTGGGCATCAATTTGGCTAGTCTCTGAGCAAGCACTGTTTCTGTGCTTTGTGAAACGCCGCACACTTCTGCATTTCCTGCCCCGTGCCGTGGCAGCCATGGGCCTTCTGATGGAGGACTGGCCTTTGCCGAACAGGGCTGAGGCCATGGGCGGAGACCTTCCCCCTCTGGATACACCAGCACCTTCGTTTCAGCTGGCAGGTGTGGCCCCATCATCCTCCCCGACTAATGCAACGAGGGACGTGACCCTCTCGTTGTCTGACTTTCGGGGACGCTGGCTGGTTTTGTACTTCTACCCAAAGGACTTCACGTCTGGTTGCACGTTGGAGGCCCGGGGCTTTCAACGGGATCTCGCCACATTTCACCAGATGCAGGCGGAGGTGGTGGGTGTTAGCACGGATTCCGTGGATAGCCACGATTCCTTCTGTGGGGCTGAGGGGTTGGCCTATCCCCTCCTGTCGGATCCCGGTGGAACGGTCTGTCGCCAATACGGTTCATGGCTGCCAGGCACAGCCTTGCGCCACACTTTCCTGATTGATCCCCAGGGATTGATTCAGGCCCGCTGGGTTGCCGTCCGGCCTCTTGGTCATAGCCAAGAAGTGCTCAAAACCTTGAGAGACCTCCAAAACACTTAAGACCTGGCCCGTTTTCAGCAAGGGCTAGGCAATTTTCGCCACATCCCTTGAGCTGAGACGGAAGTGGGGAACGCCTCAGCGATCTGATCAACGAAAACGCTGACGACCGGCTCATGGAGGTGAGGACCCAGAAGTGGGCTCTGCGCGAGAAACGGAGCTTGGTAACAGCGTTTCTGAACGGCTTTCTGGAAAAAGTGGCTGGCCAGATCCCTTTGGCCCAGCACGATGGCGCTGAGCCCCCAAAGACTCGCCATGCCGACCCCCCCGGATTTCACGCTCACCTTGGCTTGATGCAGAAGGGCTTCGGCCCTGGCCGCCTGGCCCACTCTGGCGAACACATAGGCCACTGCCGCTTGAAAGCCTCGGAAAGGCCCCCCAAGCTGGGTGCAGAGGCTAAGGCTCTTCAAAGCCGCTGCCCGATTTTCGGCATGGGCATGAAGCATGGCCAAAAACAGGTGGGTGGAGGGGAGGGAGCCATCGATGCGGAGTTGGCCCTCCAACATCTCGATAGCTGCCTTGGTTTGCCCCAACTGGAAGGTGAGTTGGGCAGCCAAGGTCCAGCCCATGGGAAGAATGCCATCGAGCTGGGGTTCCAACAACTTCAGCCCTTCTTCCGCCCGGCCGCAGGCCAGAAGATGGCGCACCCAACTCAGCATGGGAACTCCATAGCCCAGCTGCTCCGCCAACCAGGGGGCAAAGGTTTGGTCTGCCAAAGCGGGTTGCCAGTGCACTAGGGAGATCGTCTCCGCTCGGAGGGCAAAGAGATCGGCTGTTGGGGCCTTGAGCTGTTCGGCACGGTGAAGCAGGGCCTCCACCTGCGCGCCCACGGCCTGACTCTCCAGCAATCCCCAGCGGCAGCGGTTGAGCTGCACGGCAACAAGGGCTAGGAGCGCTTCAGAGAACTCCGGCGATTTCTCAAGACAGCGCTGAAGCATGTCATGGGCGCGCTCAAGCTGTTGGGGATCAAAATGGCGGGAGGCCACTCTTGCCTCGAAGTAGTACTCGAGGGCAATGGGGCATGGGGTGGTGAGCTTGTAGTTCTCGCCGGATTCCTTCTCCGCGGGAATCACCATCACTGGAGCGGAAAACACATACCCACTGCCGTAGGTGGTGCGGATCACTGAGCTTCCGAGGGGGCCCCGATCGAAAACCTTTCGCAGGCTATGGACAGCACGAGCCAAGCTGACAGCACTGACATGGTGATGTCCCCATACCTGCTCAAACAGTTGGGAACGTTCAATCAGCTGCCCAGCTTGCCCCACAAAGCACAACAGCAGTTTGCGCTGCAAAGGACTCAAGGGAACCACCTCGGTTCCCAAACGGAGAACGCCGTCATGGCTCAGCAGATAGGGCCCAACCTGCCAGTAATTCACAACACCTCATCATATTGAGGAAAGATTAAGTCATTTTTTCCATCGAGTTGCCCTCGTCAGCTGCGTTTGCACTTTCCCAGCAGTTGCGACATAAAACGCAAAAATGGTGAAGGTCTCTACACCCCTGGACTCAACATTTGCAGCATGAAGCCATGCACAGCGGTGTTCTGGCGTAGGGCTTGGATGGGAGCTGCTGCTGGAGCCTGATCGAGCTGGTGCAGCCACTCATCCGTGAGTCGCTGGTGCGGTGAGGCCTCCAGATCCTGCAAGGGACACCCAAGGGAACGGGCTACGGCCGCCACTTTGGGGTCGTAACTCATGGCGGCAACCGGGCTCCCAGCCAAGGCCGCCAGAATCAGCCCATGCAGGCGCATGGCGACCACCAACCCCGCTCTTGAAAACAGAGTCATGGCTTCGCCAGGGTCTGTTACCACCACCTCCCGGCTCCTATCCAAAAGGAGCTGCGGCACCGGGCAGACCTGCTTCAGGTGCTGGAGCAAGCCCCGATCCTGCATCTGGTGAAAGGGAAGCCACACCAGCTCTCGTTCGGAGCGCTCCACCAAGAGGGCTAGGGCTTCCAGATAGGGACGCCAACCGTGGGGTTCCAGAGCCTTCAACGGGCGCCAACACAGCACGATGGGGCCCTTGGCTCCCATCCAGGGCCGTTGGGGGTAAGCCCAGACGGGGTCGCTGCCGACGACATGGTGTTGGTTGCCTAGGCGCTTGGCCAGCTGGCCGGAGGCCTCATCCCGCCAGCTGATGGCACTGGCCAGGGGCAGGGCCCCCCTGACTAACACTCTGCTGATCGGCCGACGCAGGGGACCCAGTCCCTGGCCCCAAAGCAGCACAGGTTTTCCCTGCAGCCGTGCTGCCAGCATCAGCAAACAGTAATAGACAAGGCTCTTGAAGCTCGTGGCGTCCTGCAGCAGGCTCCCCCCCCCCAGCACTAGGGCGTTGCAAGAACGGAGCGCCCCCATGACCTCCCTGAGGCGTCTGCGGTTGCAGGTGGCTACCCCGAACCGATGCTGAACCCATGGTTGGTCATGGGCCGTCACCAGGGGCATGACCTCTGGTGGCAGGCTTCCGAGCAACACCTCAAGCAGGGCATCATCGCCAAGGTTGTGTTCGCCGTAATACCCGCAGACCAGGGTTCGGCAATTTTTGAGCGTCCTTGCCATGGCTCTAGTGCCGTTGTCTGAAGTTAAGGGGCTGACTTGCTTGAATTGCCCCATCGCTCACTACGGTCAGCCCCCCTTCGATGCATGCCCTCTCACTTGGCACTTGGTGGATCCACATCACATCTGTCCTGGAATGGTTGCTGGCGATCTTCGCTGTTCAGGCCTACGGGCGCCATCGCCATGAACCGGCCTGGCGATGGTTGGCCCTGGCCATGCTTCCGGCTTTGGTGAGCGCCATGGCCGCCTGTACCTGGCATGTGTTTGACAACACCATGGAGCTCCAGGGCCTGGTGGTGCTGCAGGCGGCCTGCACGCTTCTGGGGAATGGGGCCCTTGCGCTGGCGACCTGGTGGTTGTTGCAGCAGCAGAAAAGGGCCGATGTTCGCGCCCGGTCTCCCGAGAGTCCATGGACCTAGCCCTTCCTCTCCCAACTCAGCAAGGGATTCCCCTCGCCGGCTTGGCCGGATGGGACCCCGGGCCTCTGTTTGTGCTTTCCTTGGTGCCCTATTTGGCCTTCCTCTATTGGGCCTCCCGCATCCGGGCCTTCCCTCGCCTTTCTTTGGTGGGCTTTCAGCTCACCTTGCTGTTTGTCGCCGTCACCATTGCTGCCTCCATCGTGGCCAAACAACGGTATGGAGAGCTGCTTGCCAATGTTGATGGGCTCCACGGAGGGGCAGAAGCCTTTCTCACCATCAGTAATTTGCTTGTGCTGATGGGATTTCTCACCCGCAAGGGAGACCAGTGAAATGGTGTCCTGTCGGTTTTGGATCCATCCTTTGTCCACTTGGATCGGCACTTCCGCAACCCTGCTCTTGATCGGCCTCACCGGCCCTGCAGCCTGGCCCCAGACAGAGAACCGTGTGTTGCGCGTGGGGGTGGTTGATGGGGCCCATCCCTGCACCTTTCGCGAAGACGGTGTCTGGAAAGGGTTGGCGGTGGATCTTTGGAATCGGGTGGCGACGGAGGAGAAACTGCCTTTCATCCTTGAGAACTGGCCCACCATTCGCTCCCTCCTTCAGGCCACCCGAGAGAACAAGGTGGATGTGGCTGTGGGCTGCATCAATCTCTCTCCTGATCGAATTGCTAGCACAGCGTTTTCCCTGCCGTTCCAGGAGGACGGTCTGGCTGTGCTTGCGCTTCAGAGCCCTTTGGATCTAGGGAAGGCCTTCATCCGAAGTCTGCTGGGGCCGGCCCTACTTCTTTTGTTGGGAGGGTTTCTCCTCTCGATCGGGCTTCTGAGCCTGCTCACCTGGCGCGTGGAAGCTCATTCCTCTTCCTCCGACACCAAGAGGATGGGATCCTTGCGTAGCTTCGCCAGGGTGTTCCAGATCCTGGCCACCGGTCCAGGGAGCAACACCCTCGTGGAGACCACCCGGGGGCATGGGTTGGTTTTGCTGGCCTATCTGGTTCGGATCGTTTCCGCCTCTCTCCTGGTGGGCTATCTCACCGTGCACGTGGTGGAGGAAACCCGCCGGCGATCCGCTGAATCCTTAAAGAGTCTGGAGGATTTGCGGGGTCGCCGGGTTGCTGTGCGGCCGGGGAGCATCAGTGCAAGCCTGCTAGAGGAGCTGAATCAGCGTCCAACATCCCTGCCCATCCAAGTGGTGGATATGTCGAGGGTGGATCAGGCCATTTCCCTTGTGGAGCAAGGCAGGGCGGAGGCCGTTCTGGCAGATGAACTGCAGCTGTCCTACGGGATCACCCGCCACCCTCGCTCCAGAACCACACCTACCTTGGTGCTGCGCGGGTTGCGTCCCGAGTCCCAGGGCTTTGCCTACTCTCCCCTCCTGCCAGAAAGCACGGCCATGCAGATTGATCTGGCCATCAGCCGGCTGAAGCGCTCCGGTGAGGTGACCCAATTGAGGCAAGAGGCCCTCCGCCCCCCGGCGAAAAGCAGGATCAGCGATTGAGGGCTGGGCCCAAGTTCAATGAAAAAGTCTTACGGCCTGCCCATGGGGCTCCCTGGAGCTCGGAAGATGGGTCGACTGCATCGTCATCATGCTTCTTCCGATCCTGGCCCTGGCCCCAGCCACCGTGTCCTGGTCTCCAAAAGTTGGTTTGGTGATGATCGTGGCGAATGTGATCGCCATTGCCATCGGCAAAGCCACCATCAAGCAACCCAATGTGGGTTTGCAGCTCCCCAGCTCCTCACTCTTCGGGGGGTTGAGCCATGGGGCAATGCTGGGCACCATAAGCCTGGGTCACATCCTTGGCATGGGAGCCATTCAGGGATTAGCAGCCCGGGGAGTTCTCTGAACCCAGGGGAGCCTGGGGTGAAGCTCCAGGCTCATCCCACGATTACAGGTTGGGAAGAGGGAGGTGTGGCATCAGGAACCACTTGTCCGAGTCGGCTGCCGAAATGGCCAAGAATCTTTTCGGCCATCTGAGAAGGCGTCAGCCCAAGGGCCTCTTTGCTCTGTTCAGGGGTGGCATGATCCACCAGCACGTCGGGGATTCCAATCCGGAAAACGGAGGCTTGGATTCCCTTGTCGCTGAGAGCTTCCACCAGGGCTGCGCCAAATCCACCCGGAAGGGCTCCCTCCTCCATGGTCACCACCTTGGTGATGCGTTGCGCCAGGGGAAATAAGAGGGTTTCGTCCAGGGGGCGGAGGAAGCGGGCATTCACCACCGTGGCGCGCACCCCTTTCTCCTGAAGCAGTCCAGCCGTCGCCATCGCCGGCGCCACCATGGATCCATAGGCAACGATCAGTAGATCATCCCCATCGGTGAGCTGTTCGGCTCGGCCCATCTGCAAGGGAACCCAGCCCTCCTCCATGAGAGGAACACCTTCTCCCTCCCCGCGGGGAAAGCGAATGGCACAAGGACCATCATGGGCTAGAGCGGTGACTAGCATCCGCTGGAGTTCTGCCTCATCTTTGGGGGCCATCACAGTGAAATTAGGCACGGCTCGTAGGTAGCTGATGTCGTACTGCCCCTGATGGGTGGGACCATCAGCCCCCACAATCCCAGCCCGATCGAGCACGAAGGTGACCGGGAGTTTTTGAATCCCCACGTCGTGAATGAGCTGGTCGTAGGCACGCTGCAAGAAGGTGCTGTAAATCGCCACCACCGGACGCAGTCCTTCGCAGGCCATCCCCGCTGCCATGGTCACCGCGTGTTGTTCCGCGATGCCCACATCGAAGTACTGATTGGGGAGCGCCTTTTCCAGCAGGTCGAGCCCCGTGCCGGTGGCCATAGCTGCAGTGATGCCCACAACCCGGGGGTTTTGTTCGCAGATCTTCACCAGGGTCTGTCCAAACACCTTGCTGTAGCTGGGGGGTTTGGGTTTGCTAGAGGGGTATGCCTTGCCCGTGCGCAAATCAAAGGCGGATTGGGCGTGATACCCCACCTGGTCGGCCTCGGCGTAGGGGTACCCCTTGCCCTTGGTAGTGGCCACATGCACAAGCACGGGTCCTTCGCAGCGATGGGCGTCTTGAAAAGTGCGCACCATGGAGGCGATGTCATGCCCATCGATCGGGCCCATGTAGGTGAAGCCCAGCTCCTCAAACACCGCACCAACCTTGGGCACGGCGAGCCGACGCATGCCCCCTTTGAGGTTCTTCAGCTCGGGGGGCAACTCCCCGTGCAAAAAGGGGAGATTCCTGATGGCTTCCTCCGCATTGTCGGAGAGGAACTGCACCGGTTTGCTCAGCCGCATCCTGTTGAGATGGGTGGAGAGCGCTCCCACCGGTGGAGAGATCGACATGTCGTTATCGTTCAGCACCACCAACAGCTTGGTTTTGGGGAGGTGCCCTGCGTGGTTGATGGCCTCCAGCGCCATTCCGCCCGTAAGGGCACCGTCGCCGATGACGGCCACGCATTTGAAGGATTCCCCCCTGCGATCCCGGGCCAGTGCCATCCCCAACGCCGCCGAGATGCTGGTAGAGGCGTGGCCAGCGCCAAAGTGATCAAATCGGTTTTCGCACCTTTTTAAATAGCCAGCTATGCCCTTTTGCTGTCGCAACGTGGGGAAATCCCGGTAGCGGCCGGTGATCATCTTGTGGGGGTAGGCCTGATGCCCCACATCCCACACCACCCGATCCTCATCCAGATCAAGGGTCTGATACAGAGCAAGGGTTAGCTCCACCACCCCCAGACCGGGACCGAGGTGTCCTCCCGTGGCAGAAACCACCTCGAGATGCCGCTCGCGGATTTGGCGTGCGATGGCTTCCAGTTCAGCGGTGGTGAGACCGTGAAGCTGATTGGGATGGTTCAGCTCGCTTAGATGCATCCGCAAACTCACGATCGACCCGCAATCTAGGACTCCCCCATCGAAGAGCAGCCAATATCGCGACGTTTTTTCCCTGCCTGCCAGACTTAGGCGATGACCCAGATGCCTCCCGTCATCGCGGCTCCAGGCCAGGTTCCAGAGCCTAGTCCCTACCTACAGCACATTTTGCGGGCCCGGGTGTACGACGTGGCGATCGAATCCCCCCTGGATTCCGCCCCAAACCTTTCTGAACGGCTGCACAACCACGTTTTTCTCAAGCGGGAGGATCTCCAGCCGGTGTTCAGTTTCAAGCTACGTGGGGCCTACAACAAAATGGTGGGCCTCCCTCCGCGGGAGCTGGAACGGGGAGTGATTGCGGCGAGTGCGGGCAACCATGCCCAGGGGGTTGCCCTTGCGGCCCAGAAGCTCGGCTGCCGGGCCGTGATCGTGATGCCTGTCACCACTCCCAAGGTGAAAGTCCGCTCGGTGGCGGCCCGCGGAGCCGAGGTGGTGCTCCATGGGGATACTTACGACGAGGCCTATACCGAAGCAAGGCGTCTTGAGGAAGCCTGCAAGCTGTGCTTTGTCCATCCGTTTGATGATCCCGATGTCATCGCTGGCCAAGGGACCATCGCCATGGAAATTCTCAGGCAGATGTCCACCCCGCCCGATGCCATCTACGTGGCCGTGGGGGGCGGTGGGCTGATTGCGGGAATCGCCTCTTATGTCAAGAGCCTTTGGCCCCAAGTGGAGATCATCGGTGTGGAGCCCGTGGATGCGGATGCCATGACCCGTTCTCTGGCTCAGGGGGAGCGGGTCAGGCTGGAGACGGTGGGATTGTTTGCCGATGGGGTGGCTGTGCGGCAAGTGGGGGTCCACACCTTTGATTTAGCCCAACGCTACGTAGACCGCATGGTGACGGTGGACACCGATGCGATCTGTGCGGCCATCAAGGATGTGTTTGAAGACACCCGCTCGATCCTGGAGCCTGCTGGGGCCCTGGCCATCGCCGGCCTCAAGGCTGATGTGGACTCCCGCTCTCTCCGCAACCGTGTTCTGGTGGCTGTGGCCTGCGGAGCCAACATGAATTTCGATCGCCTGGCTTTTGTAGCTGAGAGGGCCGAATTGGGGGAAGCTCGGGAGGCCCTGCTGGCTGTGGAAATCCCTGAACGGCCAGGAAGTCTGCGCCATTTCTGCACCTTGTTGGGCCAGCGCAGTCTGACGGAGTTCAGCTATCGCCTGGCAGACCCCAAGGTGGCCCATATCTTTGTGGGCGTTCAGATCAGCGATCGGCGCGACACGCTGCAACTTACGACTGCCCTTGAATCCGAAGGCTTTCCCTGTCTAGACCTAACGGACAACGAGCTTGCCAAACTTCATCTCTGCCATATGGTTGGAGGGCGTTTACCAAGGCGCTCAGCTCAGGCTTATGGGGAGGCAAATGAACTCCTTTATCGCTTCGAGTTTCCTGAGCGTCCGGGTGCTCTCATGGCCTTCGTGAGTGCTTTACATCCAAACTGGAACATCAGCATTTTTCATTACCGCAACCATGGCGCAGATGTGGGAAGAATCGTTGTTGGAGTCCAGGTTCCTCTCGATGAAATGAGCGAGTGGCAAGAATTTCTCGGCTCGCTTCCCTACCGGCATTGGCAAGAGACAGATAATCCTGCTTACAAACTCTTCTTGGGTGAGAGCAGCTCCTACTCCTTGGAAACGTTTACCCCTCAAGACCATGTTTGAAGCTAAACAGCCGATCTCCGCAGAGATAGCCCAATTGGAAACGGACACGGAAACAACACCCCCGGGTGCCACGGAGAACGCCGTGGCAATGGTGATGAGTGCGCTCTCCCAGTCAGCAAGATTGGAAGCCATCCTTTATCTCAAAGGCAGACCGGTGAGCCTTGCGGAGCTGGCGAGCCTGTCAGGGTTAGGCCCTGAAGAGGCGGAATTAGCCCTAATCACGTTGATGGCTGATTATGCCCATCGTGATACAGCTCTCGAAATTTATCAGGATGGGCAGACCTACAGCCTGCAACTGCGCCAGGGCCTCAATGACCTGGTGCAGGTCTTGCTTCCGGTGAATCTGTCCACGGCAGCCTTGCGCACACTGGCTACCATTGCCCTTAAAAAACGAATTCTCCAATCCGATTTGGTGGAACTGCGTGGGTCGGGGGCCTATGACCACATTAAGGAGCTGCTGGCCCAAAACTTCATCGAGCGCAAGCGCCAAAGCGATGGGCGTTCCTATTGGTTGACTCTCAGCGAGAAGTTCCATCGCACCTTTGCCCTGGACCAACGCTCCGAAGCCCGCCACCAGAGTCCGCCAGCAGAAGATGAGAGCACCGCTGCCTAGGGTTCCATACACTGAGGGTTCTCTACGGATGTCTTATGGCTGCCCTGGCGCAGATTGTTGAAGTGTTGAGCCAGACCCTGCAGATCTACACCCTGGTGTTGATTGTGCGCGTTCTTCTGAGCTGGTTTCCAAACCTGGACTGGAGCAACCCGATACTTTCGGCCATCTCCTCGATCACCGATCCCTTTCTCAATCTGTTTCGCGGCTTCATCCCCCCCATTGGAGGACTGGATCTCTCGGCCATCGTGGCCTTCCTCTCCTTACAGCTGGTGCAAACCCTCCTGGAACAGAGTGTGGTGCTTCTCGCGTCTGCTGCCCCGGGTCTTTGAACTTCAGCTGCTCAGGTCTTGTTCCAAAGGCAACTGTTCATCACCTTCCCCAGCTCGGGTGCGCACGGGAGAATTGAATCCACGTGCTTTCACCAGTCCCACGCGGAAGGGGCCTGGCGTGCCTGCCGGCACGGCGATTCTGAGGGCGAACGGCGATCGGCCAGGCGGCACATCCCCAATGCTGCCCACTCGGGTGCGGTTGGGCAACACGGGTTCACCGCTGTTGTCCAGAATCATGGCAAACAGATCCGTGTCCACCACCGTGTGCTTCGTGGGATTGATTACCTCTCCGCGCAGGGCGTAGCAGCTGGCTTCCACTGAGCGGCGTGGCTGGTTGCCCGCATCGCCGGCAGGGCAGGGCGCTAACTGGATCCCCTCCACCTTGAGGTTGGCTGCGAAGCTGGGCACAGGAGAGCCCAGCATGGTCAGGAGCAGGGCCAGAACCGCAAGAAGATTGGCCGTCAGCCGTAGGGGCCGCTGACTATTCACCGCTGGTCTCCGCTTCCGGAGATCACGTTACGCGCGGCCCGACTGGCCAGTTTGGCGAGATTTCCCTCCGCGACGGCCTCCAGGTCGAGATTCAGTTCACTGGCCAACCGGGCCAGATACCAGAGCACGTCACCCAACTCCAGGGCAAGATCAGCGCGAATCTCCGCGCTGAAGCGCCCTTCGTGGTCGCGCAGCACCTTCTTCACCTTGTCGGCCACTTCCCCCGCCTCACCGCAGAGGCCCAGGGTGGGGTAAATGGGATTGGAGCCCACATCTGGATAGAGGGCCGTGAGAGCCGCGCGGGCCTGGTAAGTCTGGAGGTCCATGGCGAGCCTGGGGTGGGTGGCACGGATGGTAGTTTCCGGCTATCTGCAGGCCCGGGCATTCCAATGCGTCGCACGAAGATCGTGGCCACGATCGGCCCCGCCACGGAATCGCCCACCATGCTCCGCGCTCTCATCGAAGCTGGAGCGACCACCTTCCGCTTGAATTTTTCTCACGGGGACCATGGGGAGCACGCCCAGCGCATCGCGACCATCCGCCAGGTCGCCCATGAAATGGGCGTGCATATCGGCATCCTTCAGGATCTACAGGGGCCGAAGATCCGCCTGGGTCGATTTGAACTGGGGCCCATCACTCTGGGGGTGGGAGATCCCTTTGCTCTCACCTCCAAGGATGTCGCTTGCAACAAGGAAATCGCCACGGTCACCTACGACCGTCTTGTGGAAGAGGTGCCTACAGGAAGCCGAATCCTTCTGGATGATGGCCGGGTGGAGATGGTGGTCGAGCATGTGGATCTGGAGAACCAGACGCTGCAATGCAGAGTCACAGTTGGAGGAGTTCTTTCCAACAACAAGGGGGTGAACTTCCCAGATGTTCAACTTTCCATCCGTGCCCTGACATCCAAAGACAGAAAAGACCTGGCGTTCGGATTGCAGCAAGGTGTGGATTGGATTGCTTTGAGTTTTGTTAGGAATCCCTCCGATATTCTTGAAATTCGAGAATTGATTCGTGGCCAGGGGGCTTCCACACCAGTGGTTGCCAAGATTGAGAAGTTTGAGGCCATTGAAGCAATCGATTCGATTCTCCCCCTGTGTGATGGTGTGATGGTGGCCCGTGGAGATCTTGGCGTTGAGATGCCTGCAGAGGAGGTGCCCCTCCTGCAAAAAGAATTGATCCGCAAAGCAAATAGTTTGGGAATTCCGATCATCACAGCCACCCAGATGTTGGATTCCATGGCCGCTTCTCCTCGCCCCACCCGGGCTGAGGTGAGTGATGTGGCCAATGCCATTCTCGATGGCACGGATGCGGTCATGCTCTCCAATGAGACGGCCGTGGGGGATTACCCGGTCGAGGCGGTGGCGACCATGGCCCGTATTGCCAGACGAATTGAGCGCGACTATCCGCAGCGCGTTTTGGATGGGCAGATGGCTACCACTATCCCCAATGCCATCAGCCAGGCGGTGAGCAGCATTGCCAGGCAGCTGAATGCTTCCGCCATCCTCCCCCTGACCCAAACTGGATCCACAGCACGCAACGTCAGTAAGTTTCGACCCAGCACCCCCATTCTCGCGATCACCAGTGAGGTGTGCGTTGCCCGCCAACTCCAACTGGTCTGGGGAGTGAACCCGCTCCTCATCGCCCAGCAGGCTTCTGCTGAAAGCACCTTCAGCCTGGCCATGGGAGTGGCCCAGCAGAAGAACCTTTTGAAAGAGGGAGATTTGGTCGTTCAGACCGCCGGCACCCTTGAGGGGGTCAGCGGATCCACCGATCTGGTGAAGGTGGGGATCGTTTCAGCAGTTCTAGGACGTGGCACGGGGATTGGCAGTGGTTCCGTCAGTGGAAAAGTCCGCTTGGCCCAAACCCCCGAGGAGGCCGCACGCGTGGAAAACGGGGAAATCCTTGTGGTGCGCGAAACCACAGCGGCCTATCTGGAGGCCATCCGCAAGGCCCGAGGAATCATTGCCGAAATGGAAGGACGCCATAGCCACGTGGCAGTGATTGCTGAGCGACTTGGAATCCCTGTCATCGTCGGAGTGGCCAATGCCACCAACGATCTCCGTCAAGGTGAAATCGTGACCCTCGAGATCCACCAAGGTGTTGTTCACCGTGGAACGCGCAGCCATAAGCTGCCAGTGGGACTGAATCCCCTCTAGCCCATCCTCTTTCGATCCTGCTCTCGATGCCGAAAGCGACGGTTCCTTTCAGGGAGACAGCCTCCATGGCTGTCGCCACCCTCAAGGGCCACCGGCTGAGGAGCCTGCTCACGATGTTGGGGATCGTCATTGGCAATGCCTCTGTCATTACGCTTGTTGGGCTTGGGAAGGGAGCCCAGCGCCTAGCGGATGTCCAGCTCACTGCCCTTGGACCCAATGTGCTTTTCGTTGTGCCTGGGAGAAACGACACCCGACGCCAGGGTCTAGAGACCCCCAAAACCCTGATCCTTGAAGATGCGGAAGCGATCGCCGAGCAGGTTCCTGCCGTGCGTCGCGTCGCTCCCCAGATTTCGCTTTTGGAGGTGGTGCAGGCCAGCTCGTCGACGTCCTCTGCCACCATCAGCGGTGTCACGCCTGATTTCTTGGGGGTTCGAAGTTTTGAAGTAGCTCAGGGTCGCTTCATCAGCCAGAGTGATCTGGATGGGGTAAGAAACGTCGTGGTTCTTGGCCCAGACCTGAAAGAGAAGTTCTTCCCCACGGGTGAGGCTCTTGGAAGGCGTCTACGCATCCGGGACCAATCCTTTGAGGTGATCGGCATCCTGGAACCGAAGGGAGCCGTGTTCGGCAGCAACCAGGATGAGGCGGCTTATCTTCCGCTCAGCACCATGGTGAGTCGGCTCAGTGGGAGGGATCCAACCTATGGCATCAGCCTGAGCTTCATCAGCGTGGAAGCCAAGGATGAGGCCAGCATGGGGGCCGCGTCTTTTCAAATCACCAACCTGCTCCGGCAGCGTCACCGCATTCTGCGTGAAGATGATTTTGTGGTGCGTTCTCAGAAAGATGCCCTTTCCATCGTGCAAACCATCACAGGGGGATTGACCCTTTTGCTGGGTGCAATTGGTGCCATTTCCCTGTTTGTTGGAGGGATCGGCATTATGAACATCATGCTTGTGGCTGTCAGTGAGCGCACCGAGGAGATTGGCCTGCGCAAGGCCCTAGGAGCTCGCAGTAGCGACGTGCTCAAGCAATTTCTGGTGGAATCGCTCATTCTTTCCAGCGTGGGGGGGGCCGTTGGGGGCTTGCTAGGGGTTGGAGCGGTGACCCTTGTGGCAATAATCACCCCTCTTCCTGCAACCATCGGTCCTGGACTGGTTCTATTTACAGTCGCTTTTTCTGGAGCCATTGGTCTGTTTTTTGGTGTGGTTCCGGCCAGGCGGGCAGCTGCCCTTGACCCGATCGTTGCTTTGCGCAGCCTTTAATGCGTCTATCAGCGGACGAGCAGGGCCGCAAACACGAGAAAAACATTAAGAGTGAAAAAGTGTTGTCATCCACACAAAACCCATGCCCTAGGGACTGGCTATAAGGGACAAGCTTTGCTTTGATGAACTTTTGGACTGTTCAGATGTGAGCCTGGCCGCCTCACCTGTCCAGGGAGAGCTGCTGGATTGCACCTACCGCAACAACACCGATCGGATGGTCATCCTCCGGTGCTGCGGAAGCGACCAATATTTTATGGAGCGGGTGGTATTTCCATTCGAACTCCTTGCTTTTGCTTGCCCACCACAAAGTGAAGTCAAAATCTGGTCCCACGGCCTATATGGCCCAGAATTGCTGGAATCCTTCAGCTCGGAAAAGCTGCTGGCGGACGAGTCTCCCAAAACACCCCAGCCCGACCAGGACGGCATGTTCCCCACCAATTCCGCAGTCCTGAAGACCACCCCCTGGCTTCAGGCGAGCTAGTCGCGGATTTTCCCCCCGTCGGCCTCCGACCGATGGGATCTCCTTTACAGTTGTTCAAGAATTTTCCAACTGCATGAATCAGCGCTGGCGCCTCCTCGCTCTCTGGGCCCTCCCGCTTCTGATCGCAGGATTCCTTGGATGGCAGCTCCTCAGCGGCAATGGCTCCAGTCTGTCCACCAGCCCTTTGAAGTCTCCTGAAAATACGGCGGTCGGCAGGATGACCTACGGCCGGTTCCTGGATTATGTAGAATCCGGCAGGGTTAATTCTGTTGATTTCTACAATTCAGGGCGTACTGCAGTAGTGGAAATCGTTGATGCAGACCTTGATAATCGGGTGCAAAGACTTCGCGTTGATCTTCCAGGCATCGCCCCTGATCTGCTTGGGAAACTCAAGGATCAATCCATCAGCTTTGATATTCATTCTCCGAAACCAACCCCGCCTCTGATTGGTGTTCTCGGTAATCTTCTCTTTCCACTTCTTTTAATTGGCTCCTTAATTTTTCTTGCCAGGCGTTCTTCGGGCATGCCTGGAGGTCCTGGCCAGGCAATGCAGTTTGGAAAAACAAAGGCCCGGTTTCTGATGGAAGCAGAAACAGGTGTGAAGTTTGAGGATGTGGCTGGAGTCGAGGAGGCGAAGCAAGATCTACAAGAGGTTGTCACCTTCCTTAAAACCCCTGAGCGATTTACCTCCATTGGCGCCAAAATCCCCAAAGGAGTTCTACTCGTCGGTCCGCCAGGAACAGGTAAAACCCTTCTTGCTAAAGCGATTGCTGGAGAAGCAGGTGTTCCTTTCTTCTCCCTATCTGGCTCAGAGTTCGTTGAAATGTTTGTTGGAGTGGGGGCTAGCCGTGTGCGTGATCTTTTCAAACGGGCTAAAGAAAACAGCCCTTGCTTGATCTTTATCGATGAAATTGATGCTGTTGGCCGTCAACGGGGAGCCGGCATTGGCGGTGGAAACGATGAGCGTGAGCAGACCCTTAATCAACTGCTTACCGAAATGGATGGCTTCGAGGGAAACAGCGGAATTATCATCATTGCTGCAACGAACCGACCAGACGTATTGGATTCGGCGCTCATGCGCCCAGGTCGTTTTGATCGACAGGTGAGCGTGGACCCCCCCGATATCAAGGGAAGGCTTTCAATTCTCAATGTTCATTGCCGCAATAAAAAACTGGCTCCCGAGGTGTCCCTCGAAGCGATCGCCAGACGCACCCCCGGTTTCACAGGTGCCGACCTTGCCAATCTCCTGAATGAGGCAGCGATCCTCACAGCTCGTCGCCGCAAGGAAGCCATCACCCTTGGAGAAATAGATGACGCTGTGGATCGGGTGATTGCGGGCATGGAGGGTAAACCTCTCACCGATGGTAGAAGCAAGCGTCTTATCGCCTATCACGAAGTGGGCCATGCCCTTGTAGGTACCCTTGTGGCCAATCACGACCCTGTTCAGAAGGTCACTCTGATCCCAAGGGGGCAAGCTCAAGGCCTCACGTGGTTTGCACCCGATGAGGAGCAGATGTTAGTGAGCCGAGCTCAGCTCAAAGCCAGGATTATGGGAGCTCTGGGAGGAAGGGCAGCAGAAGACGTTGTCTTTGGGCATGCCGAAGTCACCACTGGTGCCGGCGGGGATATTCAACAGGTGGCATCCTTGGCGAGACAGATGGTCACACGTTTTGGCATGAGTGATCTTGGCCCGGTTTCTCTAGAAGCTGGTAATCAGGAAGTATTTCTTGGCCGTGATTTAATGACCCGCAGCGACCTCTCAGATGCTGTGGCCGCCAAGATCGACTTGGCTGTTCGAGACATTGTTTTTAATTCCTACCAAGATACAAAATCTCTTGTTACTGAGCACAGGGAGTGTATGGACCGTCTGGTTGACGTCCTGATCGAAAAGGAAACTTTAGATGGCGATGAATTTCGCGCCATCGTTTCTGAATTTGCCCAGATCCCTGCCAAGGATCGGTTCACACCCTTTCTCGAAAAGTCCCCCGTCAATTCTCCTTTATCTGAAGTGGATGCATCTACTCCCGCTCAGTAATGAAGTTAGAGCGGACGTACGGACCGTTTATCTATCACCTTGTCGATAAGGCCATAGGTTACTGCTTCCGTCGGTGACATGAAGAAATCCCGATCCGTGTCTTCCTGGATACGGCTCAGAGGTTGTCCCGTGCGATCTGCAAGCTCTTGATTTAACTTCTGTTTGAGATAGAGGATTTCATCCGCCTGGATGCGAATGTCACTGGCCTGTCCTCTTGCACCACCAAGGGGTTGGTGGATCATGATCCTGGAGTGCGTGAGGCTGCTGCGTTTACCCGGGGTGCCAGCGCAGAGAAGAAAGGCACCCATGCTGGCGGCCAGCCCCACACAAACGGTTTGCACATCTGGCTTGATATGTTGCATGGTGTCAAAGATTCCAAGACCGTCGTAAACGGACCCACCTGGAGAGTTGATATACATAAACACATCCTTATCCGGATCTTCGGCCTCCAGGAAGAGGAGTTGGGCGACAACCCGATTGGCGGATTCCGCCGTGACCGGTTCACCAAGAAAGATGATTCGCTCCCTGAGAAGTCGGGAATAAATATCAAATGCCCTCTCCCCGCGTCCAGATTCCTCAATCACAATCGGGATCATGGAAGGCAGAGATCAAACTGGGAGGATCCTAGCTATCTGCCACCAAGTCCTCGCAAGGACCTTGCCTGGTGGGGGCTGGACACCGCTATGGTCGCAGTCGTCTGATCATGAGAGCCGCGTGAGCCCCTTTCTCACTGTTGCCGACAGCAAGAGAGCTTTCCATGCTGCCTTCCCCCATGTGATCAGTCCGCTGTATCGGCGGCTGGTGGATGAGCTCCTTGTGGAACTTCACCTTCTCAGCAAGCAGCGGGGCTTCCAGGCTGATCCCCTCTTTGCCCTCGGGCTTGTTCAGGTGTTTGACATGGGCACCCGCGGCTACCGGCCAGAAGAACAGACTGCAGAGCTCTTTAAAGCTCTTTGTGCCGCTTGTGGGCTGGATGCCGCTGCCCTGAGGACCCAGCGGGATCAGGCCATGACCTCCATTGGGCAGCATTCAGTGGAGCAGGTGAAAGCCTGGATCGACTCGCAAGGGGAAGGGGCACCCGAACTCCTGCGTGAAGCCCTTGCCAACGTGCGGCGGGACGATTTCCATTACTCCCGTTTGATGGCGGTTGGTCTGCTCGCCCTCTTGGAAGAGGCGCGAGGGGCGGATTCCATGGACCCCCAGGCCTTGCGTCAATTTGCTCACGAAACGGCTGCATCGATGGGTCTTCTGAAAGACCGAGTGGATAAAGATTTGGCTCTTTACGCCACCAATCTGGAAAAACTGGCCCAGGCCGTGGAACTCATGGAAGAAACCGTGGCTGCGGATCGTCGCCGCAAGGAACGGCTCCTCACGGCTGAAGGTCCAGAGAGCCCAGAAGCTGGCTGAGAGGGGCCCCCTTCCCATACCCAGGGAAGGGGGCAGCAATGATCCAGAGGGAGGTGCTGCGCCGCACGACCTCCGGCAGGTCGGGGGGGAGCAGTCCCAGATCGGCCAGGGCCCGTGGCCGAGCTACCAGAAGAAGTTCGTCCTTGCCAGCAGGGGCGGGGCCTGGCCAGGGCAGCAGCTGAGAAGGCTGAGGACCAAGAAAGAGCGTGATTTGATTGCTCCCCTTCTGCCACACCCAACCACCCAACCCAACCCCATCCTTCCGTTGCCACAGGGTCAGGCTTTGGGGTGCGGGGGCGCTGGGAAGGAGGCCTTCTTTCTCTAGGCGTTGGGCCAGGCGCTTCAATCCAGCGTCCCATTGGGCCTGATGACGTCCCACGGCCACGGTGAGTTCCAGGGACGCTTGAAACTTCTTATCCCCGCTGGATCGCAAGGCCAGGCGAAATGGGGTTTGCCGAAGCAATTGGATCTGTGCTGGGCTAAGCCCATACAGTTCCGCCAGGGGTTGGCGGATCAGTTCCCTGGCGAGCAGACCCGAGATCAAAGGATCCAGCGAAGCCCCATGCACCTCAAGGAGCACATCCTTTGCTGGTGTCATCCGTTGCGGAGGGGATGGCATCCCCCCCACCCCCTGGGGCACCTGGAGCACCATCCCTTCCACGGAAGCCGCCTCTCCAGACCAGTCCAGACCAGTGCCCTCGATGCTGAGGCTGAGGCAGCCCTCCTGGAAATTTTGCAGAAGGGGAGCAAGCGGTCCGAGGAGGGCCCCAAGGCCAGAAGGGCGCCAGAAAACCGCCTGCTCCCATTCCAAGCGGGGCAAACATCGCAGGCGCAATCCATTGGAGCGGCGCACTTGGGGTTGCAGGCGATCATTCAGGATCTGTCGAGACTGGGGGTCGGGAGAAAAGATCGCCAGATCACCCACGCGGAGCGGGGCGATGGGAACCGATCGCAGCATGGATTCCGGCAAGCCCCGAGCTGCCAAGGCAAGAAATGGTTGCCCCTCCGAATGGTCATCCCAGAATTGCCACCAGGTGCGGGTCTGAAAGCGCCAGAGTTTGGCCGCTGTCACCCCGCCCAAGCGCTCTTGCCAAAGCCGTGGAACAGGGCGATCGGGGGTGGGGCGAAAACTCTGCACAAGGCTTGCATTGGCCATCAGTTTTTCCAGCCCGATGGCCTGTGGCCTAGGCATGCGGCGCAACAACAAGGAGGGCACCAGCAGCAACGCCAAAGTCGTGAGGAGGGTGAGAGCCAAAGGCAAACGGAAAATTCTTGGATCGACCTTCATCCGTTCGGCGACTCAGCAGGTTGCAGCGGGAGCACCGTAAAGGGTGGTGCGCTGGCGGACAGGCCGGTGTTTGCTCCGGGCGGCGCTCTGCAGCGCCGCCACACTCTGGCGTGTGCCACCGGTCGCCCCGGCCATGGTGCTGATGTGTTCCTCCATGAGAGTGCCCCCCAGGTCATCACATCCCCAGTCGAGGGCTTCTGCGGCCACGGGCAAGGTCAGCTTCACCCAACTGGATTGGTGGTGGCGAATCCAGGGCCCCAGCAGCAGGCGGGCCTGGGCCGTGAGCAACAGCATGGCGTCCGGATCGGGCTGATCTCGTCCCACCCGGGCCCGAAGGGGTGCGGGAGCCGATGCGCCAACGAACGGCAGAAGGATGAACTCCGTAAACCCCGTGCTGCCATCCAGCCAGGCCTGCCGCTGCAGGGCGGCCAGGGTGCAGAGGTGGGCCAGCTGTTCCCCGGGGGTTTCCACATGGCCAGCCATCAGGGTGCTGGTGGTAGGCAAGCCAGCCTGATGCACCTGGTGAATCACGGTCACCCAGGAGCGGGCTGAGAGCTTTTCCGGGCAAATCAATTGCCTAACCCGTGCACAGAGCACTTCCGCAGCCGTGCCCGGCACGGAGCCCAGGCCGGCCAGCCGCAAGGTTTGAATCACTTCACCGAGGGGCAGGTTGTCCTGTTGGCAGAGAAAGAGCAATTCTTGGGGAGAGAACCCATGCACATGGAGCTGCGGTGCGGCTTCTTTAAGGTCGACCAACAGGGACACCGCATAGTCCAGGTGGCTGCCGTTCTTCGTGGCATCCGGATCAAGCCCCGCCTGCAAGCACACCTCGGTGGCCCCTAAAGATTGGGCTTCTGCTGCTCGCTCCCTGAGCTCGGATCGCTCCACCCGAAACGCCCCCTCTTCCCCTGCTGAACGCCGGTAGGCGCAGAAGCCACAGCGCAGCACGCAGTGGTTGGAGGGGTTGAGGTTGCGATTCACCACATAGCTGACGGTGTCGCCCACGAGCTCCCGTCTCAACAGATCAGCGGCCTGGCGGATCGATTGACGCTCCTCGAAGGTCCATCGCCTTTCCACCAAGGGAAGTCCGAGGTGGAGCAGGCCTGCCAATGGAAAAGAGTCGCTGGGATGATCTCTCGCCCGCCGTTGCAGAGTCAGCAGTTCCTCCAGGAGATCGCCCAGGGGGTAAGTGACCTCTGACCCTTCTCCCTTGGGAGGAGCCACCAGCAAGTGACCCGCCAACTCCCACGCATCTGGATCGAGCAGAAGGGAGGGAATGGGGGAGTTGGCGCTCATCGCTTCGGCGGTTGGTCGGCCCGCCGTCTTCGTTTGTCTCGCCAATCAACAGCGGAGAGGTAGAGGACCCCAACCGTCACGAAGAGTAGGAGGCCGGAGGCCAGTGCGGCGAGGAGGGTGGAGGTGGGGGGAAGAACCTCAGAAATTGAGGGTGTTATCACCGTTGCGTCCCCAGATCACCATCGCGATCGAAAAGGTGAAGCTTGCAGCGAGGGCAGCCCAACCGAGGGTGATCAACATGAAAGCAGCTATGACACACCGACCATCTTACCTAAGCTGCTCACCAGTTCATTGCCTCGCTCTCAACGCCATGTCGCGCTCGCCGCTTACCACTCCGGAACGGCAGGTTCGTCCATCGAAGCAACAGGTGCCCTATCCCCGGGTGCGGGTGATCGTGCTCGACGATGACATCAACACCTTTGAGCATGTGGTGCAGGTGCTCGTTCGCTACATCCCGGGCATGAATCCTGATCAGGCCTGGAAGCTGGCCCACCAGATCGACGGGGAGGGTGCAGCCGTGGTCTGGAGTGGACCCCAGGAGCAGGGGGAGCTTTACCACCAGCAACTGAGTTCAGAGGGCCTCACCATGGCCCCTCTCGACTTCAGCTGATCAGCCCCATGGGACGCGTGGTGATCACCCACAGCACCTATATCGAGGGATTGATCCCTCTGTTGAAACTTCTGGCGGAGGACCCCGGCATCAGCACGGTGACCCCGGCGGTGATCAGCCGGGTGCGCGGCCGTTCCTCCCTTCTTTCCTTGAAGGTGTCCACGCCCATCACCGGGGGACACAAGGTGAATGCACGTCGAGCAAGCACTGCCCAGGAGGTGTTTGTGGTAACCACCCTGAGCCGAGAGGCTCTGCAAAAACGCATTGATGACCTGCTCGCTTCCCGTTGTCGGGACAGGGAGCCAAAGGGGTGAACCGCTGTGCCGTCTTGCCCCAGTGTTCGACCTGGTGGAACCAGAAGGGGCTTCAAGAGCGGAACTTCGTTTCCGGCTACAAGGCCGGCCTACGTTGCCGCCGCCGCAGACTCCCCATGTCGAAAAAGGAGTCAGATCAGAAAACTGTGAAAGGCAGTCACCAACACAGCAGTTCATTGACAGTTTAAGGGGATTCTTGCCCTTCAGGCCAGGGCCACACCGCCCGCACCTCATCCAGTCGTCTGGCGCATTCCTCTGCCCGTTGTTCATGCCCTTCTGCATCAAGCAGGAAGGTGACATGTCCCAGTTTGCGTCCGTACCTGGGGACCTTCCCATACCAGTGCAGGGTGGCGCCGTCCATGGCTTGTAGGGCCTCCCGTTGACGCTGGTAGCCAGCATGGCCCTCCGCACTATCGGCGGAGGCATAGCCGAGAAGATTGATCATCAAGGCTCCCTTTGCATGGGGTTCGGTCATCCCCATGGGCAACCCAGCCACGATTCGCACCTGCTGGGCAAACTGATTGGTGCGGCAGGCCTCCAGGGTGAGGTGACCCGAGTTGTGAACCCTGGGGGCCACCTCGTTCACCATCAGGCCCTTCGGTCCATAGAAGAACTCAATCCCCATGACTCCCACATAGTTGAGGGAGGTGACCAGTGACATAGCGACATTGCGAGCGAAGGCCTCCACCGCGTGGGTCACCGGGGCGGGGTAAACCACCCAGTCGCACACTTGATCCCGCTGGTGGGTCTGCACAAGGGGGAAGCAGCGCACCTGACCCAGTTGATCACGGCAGGCCACCTGGGCCAACTCCATCTCAAAAAACACCTGTTCTTCCAGAAGCCAATCCTCTGCCCGGTGGCTTGCTAGATGCTCCTCCAGCCCGGTCTGGTTCGTCAAAACGAACGTTCCTTTGCCGTCGTAACCACCACTGGCGGCCTTCGCCATCACAGGGAAGGTGAGACCCTCAGGTAGCCGTGGCGTAGGGGGCAGGGTGGTAGAGCGCCCTGATGGATGCTGGGCATGACACTCTGATGGCCAGCTTTCCTCCGCTGGGAACTCATCGTCCATCCCTCCCCTGCGGGAAGGGGGAGGATAAGCCGCCTCCATCGGGGCCCAATGGGGTGTCGGAAGATTCAACTGGTTGAGGAGCTGGCGCTGACTCCGCTTGTTGATCAAGGGGGCAAGGGACGACAGAGCTGGCAGGAAGGAAATGCCCTCCTGTTCGAGAGCCGCAAGCTCGGCGATGGGTACCCATTCGTTTTCAAAGCTGATCTGGCTCGCCCTCTTGGCCAGGGAGCGGGTGGCCGCCACATCAATTAATTGCCCAATCACCACGCTGGAGGCCTCCTGGGCGGCCGGATCCTCCGGATCCGGCGTTTGCACATGGAGTTCCACGCCGAGTTTTTTGGCCTCTCTCGCAAGCATCCAGGCCAATTGCCCACCACCCACGATTCCAATGGAAGCGCTGCTTGCCACGCCCTGGATTCTGCTCATGCTCACCATCGCATGGCCCTAGGCCATTGGACGATCACCGGCGACCAGCGAACGGAGCAGACTGAGCAGGAGGACAATGAGGAAAAGAGCCAACCCCACAGTGCAGGCGTAGCTGATTTCGAGTTCTCCAAAAGCCTGGTCATAGACGTAATACACCAGGGTGCGGGTGGAGTCGGCCGGCCCCCCCTGAGTCATGAGGAACACTTCCTCAAACACTTTCGTGGCCCCCAGGGCAGAGATGACGGCCACAAGCGACACATAGGGCATCAGGAGTGGCAGGGTGACATGGCGATGCCGACTCCAGCCCTCACAGCCATCGAGGGCAGCCGCCTCGTAAAGCTCGGCAGGGATTCCTTGCAGCCCAGCGAGAAAGATCACCATGTAATACCCCAAACCTTTCCAAAAAGTAACCAACATCACCGATGGCAGGGCCAAAACTGGAGAGGTGAGGAAGCCGATCGGGGTGAACGAACCCCCAAGAAGTACCTTGAGCCATCCATTGATCAGGCCGTTCTCCGCGTAGAGCCAACGAAACGCAATGGCTGCCACCACAAGAGACACCAACACTGGCGTGTAGTAAGCGGCCCTGAGCAGGTGGATGCCAGGCAGCCGGCGATTCACGAGTACAGCCAGCGCCAGGGATCCCAGCACAATGGGGGGCACCACACCCAATAAGTAGAGGAAGGTGGTGAGCGTCACCCGCCCCATCATGGGATCGCTCAAGAGGCGGAGAAGGTTGGCCAGCCCGATGAATTGAAGTGGAGCATCCACATCCAACCCGCTGGTGGTGAAGCTGAGCAGGAGGGCCATGGCTGCGGGGATCAGCACCGAAAGCAGCAGCAGGGCGAGGGCGGGAGCCAGAAACAACCACGGCACCACCCGGTCAGATGACGGTGCTCCCACAGTGCGATCCGGCGCTGGATTGGCAGCAGAGAATGGGGCCATTGCCTGAGCCTACGCAGTTCTCCCATGTGCCCCCAAGCCCAAGCCTTTGCCAGTTCCACAGAGAGGGTTCTGCAGGTGGCACTCCCCCACGATCCCTATCCCATTGTGATCCAGGCCGGGGGGCTGCGGCGTCTGGGGCAATGGGTCATCACCCATGCTGTGCGGCCTGGCAGCAGGGTATTGCTCGTGAGCAATCCTGTGGTCTTTGAGCACTATGGCCAAAGGGCAGCACACAGCCTGGTGGAGGCCGGCCTGGAAGTGAATTCCCTGGTGCTCGAAGCCGGAGAGGAACAGAAAACCCTCGCCACCGTGTCCAGCATCTATGACGCCGCCCATCAGAACCGCCTCGAGCGCAGTTCCCTGATGGTGGCCCTGGGAGGTGGGGTCGTGGGCGACATGGTGGGCTTTGCAGCGGCCACCTGGCTTCGAGGCATAGCCGTGGTGCAGGTTCCCACGACCCTCCTGGCCATGGTGGATGCGGCCATCGGCGGCAAGACCGGGGTGAACCATCCGGGGGGGAAGAATCTGATCGGAGCCTTTCACCAGCCGAAAGCGGTGCTGATCGATCCCGAGGTTTTGGGCACCCTTCCGGAACGGGAATTTCGGGCGGGCATGGCCGAAGTGATCAAGTACGGGGTGATTGGAGATAGAACCCTCTTTGAAGCCCTGGAGGCTCAGGCCCGGCAGGATCCCAAGGGTGGGCTGGCGTCCCTTGCCGCGGTGGGCTCCCCATTGCTGCAGGAGGTCCTGGAGCGATCCGCCGCAGCCAAGGCCCTGGTGGTTGCCGCCGATGAACGGGAGGGCGGGCTCCGAGCGGTGCTCAACTACGGCCACACCCTGGGCCATGTAGTGGAGACCCTCACGGGCTACACCAACTTCCTCCATGGGGAAGCTGTGGGGCTGGGGATGGTGATGGCCGGCACGATCGCCCGCCGCATGAACCTTTGGGATGCGGATGCGGAGGGGCGCCAGAGGGATCTGGTGGCCGCCGCCGGATTGCCGCTTCAGGTGCCGCCGCTTGATCCGGAGGCCATTCTGCATACCCTCCAGAGTGACAAGAAAGTGCGCCAGGGACTGGTGCGCTTTGTGTTGCCCACTGCCATTGGCCAGGTGGTGATTCGGGATGATGTGGACGAAGGCACCATTTTGGAGACCTTACGCATTCATCAACTGGCCCCGTGATGTGAGCGCCCCCTTAGAAGGTTGGCATGTGATTCTCTAAAGGAGGTGGATCCAGAAGGCATCGGCTCTGCAGAGCCGGCGCCGACGTGCCCCGGTCAGACCGCCCAAAGACCAACCAACGAAAATCACCCATGGCCCGAGGATCCACCAGGCGGAGCAGCTGCTCTCTCTGCCCCAACACCACCGCAAGGTTGGCTGGGGGAGATTGCCCCAAGGCAGACAAACGGTGGGCCAAGCCCAGGGCCAGAAGCGCCTCCCCCTGACGCCGATCCCCCAGGCATTGCCAACCGGCTGAGACGGCGGCCTGTTGGGCGGCCTCTACGCACACGTGGGCCGTCAGATCCCATTCCCCGGGAGCCAGGAACGGATCGGCGCAGGCCTGCTGTTGGCGATAGGCCATTAGGGTGCCATCACGACGAGATGGGGAGTAATAACGAGAGGCTTCTAGGGCGTAGTCGATCACCAGCAGGATTCCTTCCTGGATCGCGCCGGCACAGGCCTCAAACCAGGGCGCCAGTCCCGAGTGCACTTCCGTGCACCAACCGGGGGCCAAATCCTTGGAGGACGGGACAAAGTGCTCCATCCGATCCTGTTCTGCTGGCTGCAGAATCTCTCCAGCCACCAGGGCAAGTTGGTGATCGCCCAGGTTCACCATCTGCTCTCGCCACTGCTGGCCATCCCAGAGCACCCGATCCACGGCCAAGGCGTCCAGCACCTCATGGGCGATAACCACCCCTTGGAGGGGATTGTGTCGAAGCTCCTCCCAGTTGGACCAACGCACTGGAAGGGGAGATCCCTCCAGCTGCGTGTGCTGGAGATCCACCATGCCCGGATTGGGTTCGAGGAGAACGATCTCCGTGCGAACTGCGAGATCGGGTCGCTGACGGACCAACCCTCGCACCACCTGCTGGATCAGTTGGCCCTCCCCAGGTCCGGCCTCCAGGAGGCTGAGGCGCTCCGACGGGATCTGCTCCAACCACTCGATCAGCTGGGAGAGCAGTAGATCCGCAAATTCCCCCCCCAGGGAAGGGGAGGTAGCGAAATCCCCTCTAGGACCAATGCGCGCTCGACCGCTTCCGTAAAAGCCATGCTTGGGATCGTGGAGCACCCATTCCATGTAGGTGCGAAAGGGCACCTTTCCACCGGCGCCCTTCAGGCGGTCCATCAGCCACTCCGGCACGGTGCCATACATCAGAGAGAATGCCTGGGAGTGCTTTGTAGAAAGAGGTCTTTCATGGGAAGTTCAGCTGGTGCGCAATTGAGTCGGTCGATCCGATCAAGTGGGCTTGCCATCCTCTTGGCGATGCTCCTGGTTTGGAATCCCGCCTGGATGTCACCAGCGTTTGCAGATGACAATCCGGATCTTTTGCCCGACCACCCAACTCCTGTGATCGATCTGGCGCGCATCCTCACCGATGGACAGCGCCGTGCCCTTGAGGCTGAATTGGAGGATTTCGCCGCCACAAGCGGCTGGAAATTGCGGGTTCTGACGCAATATGACCGGACACCTGGGCTGGCTGTGAAAGATTTCTGGAATCTTGATGAACGAAGCTTGCTGTTGGTGGCTGATGAACGGGGGGGAAATCTGCTGAATTTCAATGTGGGTGATGCCCTGTTTTCCCTGATGCCAAGAACGTTCTGGGTTGAACTACAGACCAGGTATGGCAATCAGTACTACGTCCGTGAGAACGGTCGGGACGGAGCCGTCTTGGATGCCCTCCATGCCGTGAAGGGCTGTCTAGTCATTGGGGGGTGTCAGGTGGTGCCTGGACTCCCCCAGGAGCAATGGCTGCTCACTCTGTGCACATCGATTCTTGGGGGGTTAATCGTTGGTTTTGCTGCTTTCCCGCGACAGACAGGGCGCAGGATCGAGTGGCTTTGGATTCTGTTACTTTCACCCCTTTGGATCATCCTTTTTGGAATCTTCGGGGTGGCTCCCATCATCACCCGCACAAATGATGCACTTCCCCTAATCCGCAACGGATTAGGCTTTGGAGCCGCTGCTGTGGCTGCTTACCTGATTGCCCAAGCAACCCTGGGTAGAGAGCGGTTGCAGAAGGACGAACCTTGAAAGAGGGATGATCAGGGTTGGGGCTGAGTCATGGATTCCAATTGGCAGTCCAAGCTGTCTCCCTTGCAACTGTTCACCTGTTGGATCGCCACACGTTCCCAATGTTGTTGCGATAGCTGGCGCAGTCGAGTGAGGTTGTCCTCATAAAAACGCCTGAGATCATCAAAACGCTTCACGGGTTGGCCGTAGTAGCTGCTGCCAGCCAAGGTGGGGAAAGAAGCCCACTCCGGAGCGAGTCGGGCGGCGAGTTCTGCCGTCAATTCTCCTCGGTCGGCGAGATGAAGGGCACCTCGACGTTGAATCAGGTACAAAGCTCCTTGGTCCTGAGAGTCAGGTCCAAACCCAGTTAAGCCAAGTTTTCTTGTCACCATGTTCCAGGTGAAGGGCATGAACTGGTAAGCCCCGGCAGCAGCGCTGGCATAGCGGGAGGAATACATCACTCGATCAGGATGTCGATCGAGGGTGGGCATGAGTCTGCCACCAAACATGATGCGGTAACCCACATCCTCGCCGTTGGCCCAGGTTCCTTCCGCATATCTGATGGTGTTGAGCAGAGCCCGGCGCTCAGGGGTGATGGCAAAGGAAGCAGGAAGTGCGGGGGGAGCGGGGAGATAGGCCAGTCCGCGAGGTTGGCTGGAGGGGGTCAAAACCTCATCCCAGGCATCAGCAGAATCTGTGGCCTGAGCGGGAGCAGCCCCCAAAAAACCCAAACCAAGACAGAGAAAGACCAGTGGAAGTCGTCGGGAGCTGAACAATGGAGTACAGGCAGAGGACAGTTCGCATCACTGGATGGATACGGGATATCTGAGGAAGACTGAAAACCTGAACCAATAGGGGATGGAGGTGATCAGATGGATGTGAGGAAAAATTCCTCAGATATCTGGGAAAAGGTTTAGAAACTCCGCGATAATTTGCCTAGGCCAGCCTTGGGTGTCGATGTATCGGGTGACGCTCAGGCAACCGTCCATTCCCTGGAGAGACCAGCATTTTGGCCAAAGACCCCTTTCCCTATTAGGGTCAAAGGTTGGTTTTGAACACGTTGTGAAATGACATCTTCCCTCAACGATTGGATTTGCTGATCATCTTCGCAACTGCCGACAAAGAAGTTCCGCTGCCTGACGGCTGCCATCCGGGTTCACGCGCGGGGCCCGCGGGGCGACCAGCGGTTCGTCCAACTCCCAGGCACCTCTACGAAAGGCCTCCTCCTCCAAAAATCGGTGCCAACCCTCTTCTTTCAAGCCCAGCTCCAGCACGGGAGCCTCCGCGAATCCTTGGCGCCGAACCACATGGAGCCCCACACCCTGTTGAAACGCCTCGCAAAAACTGCTGTAGCCCGGCTTGGTGATCATCCGTGCGGTCAAGGGCATCACATCAAGGGGACGGAGATCAGGTGGCAGCAAGCGGCCATTCCCAGATTCCAGCAGGACTGGATCAACGCCCACAAACACGTGGTGGGGCCAGAGGCATAGCCAGTTGGGGTCCATCGCCATGCCCAGCCCACCGAAACTGATCAGCACGCAGCGCTCCCGATCCAAGGGCAGATCCAGGCGCTGGGCTACGAGACCAGGGTCTACCCGGGGGGTGGAACTGGTAAAGCCCACATCCACGCTGGAGATCCCCCACTCCATAGGCAGCGAGAGGGGGCAACGCAGCAGCAGGTCCCCCTCCCCGTAGCGTTCTCGCGCCAAATCTGCCCAGGGGACAAAGGGGCCACCAAGTGGGCGGTAGATGGCATCCCAACCAAAATTCCCCAACCAGATCAGGGGACAAACCAGGCGCTTCGCCAGCAGGGCTGCACTAGGGGGCACATCCGCCAGGATCAGGGGCTGCGATGGCTGCTCGGCGAGCCAGCAAGCCTCTGCTTCCACCTGGGCTGGCAATTCGGCCTCCAGCGCCTCCAGGGCATTCAAGGTGCCTTTCAAGTCCAGATCTAGTGCATTGGCCTGCAACATGCCGATGTCCCAGCGACAGGACCTGAGCTCAAAGGGGGTGTGTCCCATCACGAGCTTCAGGAACGCAGGGTCGACGGCCGTGGAGATCACCAGCCGGCATTCCGGAACCTGTTGGGCAAGCTCACTGAGAACAGAAGCGGTGCGGGAGGCATGGCCATACCCGTGGCTGCTGATGCAGGCGTAGACCAACATGGGCAATTCTCAGGGCCTGGGCATGGGCCAGAGCTGCTGCTCATAAAGAAGCGTTCCGTCCAAACCGTACCAGCGGTGGGAAACCCTTCCGATCTCTCCATGGGCCTCAAGCTGCACCCAGCTCAAGTGGCGCAAAGCCCTTCCCTGCAGATCCACCCCATGGCGGGGGACGGAGGCCGTATTGAGATACATGGTTCCCTGGCGGTCCCGGCAGAAGCTGACCCGCTCTCCGCCCCCCCGCCTGAGCTGGTGATGCATGTGCCCAAAGACCACCAAGGGCACGGGGCGCTCACGGCGGATGCGCGCAATGGCCAGGGCGAGATCCTGATCCCCCCAGTCACAGGCAGGTTGCTTCCAATCCCGTCCGCAGGGGTCCTTGGCCTGGCTTCCCAGACCCGAAGGCCCAGAGTGGGCCAGAAGCACCAAGGGCAGTGATGGATCCGCCCTCAGAGCTGCCCCACAGATGCGCTCCACCGACTCCTCCAGCGCTACCGGGCCATAGACAGCCTGCATGGCCTTGGACAGGTGGTACCCCCCCCCTGATGTGCAGGGTCTGCCCCCCACCACAGCGAGTCCGGGAGGCCTGAGTTCCCGCAAGCCCCAGCCGCAGTGCCTCTCCCCAAGCAGGGCGAGCTGCCGCTGAAGCGACTCCCCCGTGGAGTCATGACCTGAATCGTGGTTGCCAAGAACACAGGCCAGGGGGAGAGGCAACCTGGCCAGGGAGCGGGGAATCCGGCCTTTGCCATTGCTGAGATCCCCCACCACGAGCAAACCATCCGGCGCCAAGGCCAGGAGCAGTTCCTCATCGGAATGGTCCCATTGATCATGCAGATCTCCGGCAATGGCCACCTGGAGTCTCCCTCCCTGAGGGGGTCTGTCTTTCCCCACTAGGCTTGATCCCATGCAGTTGTCAGGACGGGTTTGTCCCATGGATGGAAGCCATCGCCAGGGTGGAGTGGTGGATCATCCTCAATCTCCTGCAGTGGAATCCTTGGTGTTAGGGAAGAGCAGTCCTCCGGTGGCACATCTTCCTGCGGCTATTGCGGAACTGAAGCGGAAACGCAATGCCATCATCCTGGCCCATTACTACCAGGATGCCGCGATTCAAGATGTGGCGGACGTGATTGGGGATTCCCTGGAGCTTTCCCGCCAGGCAGCCCGAACGGATGCAGAGGTGATTGCCTTTTGCGGCGTGCATTTCATGGCCGAAACCGCCAAGATTCTCAATCCGGGAAAAATTGTGGTGCTCCCCGATCTGGCCGCTGGATGCAGCCTGGCCGACGCCTGCCCAGCCGAAGGGTTTGCCGAATTCCGCGCCAAGCATCCCGATCATTTTGTTGTCAGCTACATCAACTGTTCTGCAGCAGTGAAAGCCCAGAGCGATCTGATCTGTACCAGCAGCAACGCGGTCCAACTGGTGCAGCAACTGCCGCCGGATCGCCCGATCCTCTTTGCACCGGATGAAAATCTCGGCCGATGGGTGGCCCGCAACAGCGGCCGCGACCTAACGCTCTGGCCAGGCAGTTGCATCGTGCACGAAACCTTCAGTGAGGAGGCCCTGCTGCGCTTGAAGCTGGAGCATCCGGAGGCGGAGGTGATCGCCCATCCGGAATGCCAGCCCCACTTGCTCGACCTGGCGGATTTCATTGGCTCCACCAGTCGTCTTCTCCAGAGGGCCCAGACCAGCCCATCTGCAGCGTTCCTCGTTCTCACCGAACCGGGAATTCTGCACCAGATGGAAAAGAAGGTTCCTGGAAAAACCTTCTATCCCGTTCCGGGGGTGGATGGCTGTGCTTGCAACATGTGCCCCTACATGCGCTTGAATACTTTAGAAAAACTGTGGCGATGCCTGGAGGATTTAGAACCCAGGATCGAACTGGATGAGGAGCTCCGCCAGCAAGCCCTGGTGCCAATAGAGCGCATGTTATTGATGAGTGCCTGAGCCCACTCCTTCTTCCACAGCGTTACCGGCGGATGGACCGCTTCGGCTGACTCCCGAAGGCCTTTACTGTGTGCCGGCAGGCGCTTGGATCGATCCCTGGCGGCCGGTTCCCCAAGCCCTGATCACCCATGCGCACGCCGACCATGCGCGCCCCGGCAGTGGGACTTATTGGGCCACTGCCCCCAGCGAGGGGGTCCTAAGGACACGACTTGGAGCCGACATATCCCTTATTAGTCTTCCTTATGGGGCCGAGCTGAAGCTAGGGGGGGCACGCATCTCCTTTCATTCGGCAGGCCATGTGCTGGGCTCGGCCCAGATCCTGATCGAGGCGGCAGGGGAGCGATGGCTGATCAGTGGCGATTACAAAAGGGATCTAGATCCAAGTTGCAGCGCCTTCACTCCCGTCCATGCGGATGTGTTCATCAGCGAGGCCACTTTTGGTTTACCCCTCTACCGATGGGCACCCGGGGCCGAGGTGGCTCGCCAGATCCTGGAGTGGTGGCAGGGCGCCCCTGCTGTGCCCTCCGTGCTGTGCTGCTACGCCTTTGGCAAGGCGCAACGCCTGTTGGCCGAGCTCCAAGCCCTTGGGGTGAAGAGCGAGGTGTTGCTGCACGGCGCGATCCAACTCTTGATGGAGCCCTACCGAGCTGAGGGAATTGCCATGGTGCCCACCCGACCCCTCAGTGCCTTGCCCAGAGGGAACAGCCTTGCCGGGCGATTGATCCTGGCTCCACCTTCCGCCCTGAGAACCCCCTGGATGGGGCGGTTCCTCAGAGCGCAGACGGCCTTTGCCAGTGGTTGGATGGCGGTGCGGGGTGTGAAGCGACGCAAAGGGTTTGGTCGGGGCTTTGTGCTCAGTGACCATGCGGATTGGCAGTCCCTGGTGTGCACCATCGAGGACACCAGAGCCCAGAAGGTGTTCCTCACCCATGGCCACGGGGATGCCCTCGCCCGCTACCTCCAGGAGGAGCGGGGCATCTCCGCCCAAACGCTTCGCAGCAGCGAGCCTGGGGCCTGGAGCCGGGAGGCGGAGACCAAGTCAACGTCGGAGGTTGAGGTAGCCGAAGGCTGAGGTGAGCGCCAATATGAAACTGAGCCAGAACAACCACCAACCCAAGGCCCAGGCAACGGTAGGGGCCACCCAGGAAGGGGGCCAGAGCAGCAGCAAAAGGGAGACAAACTGCAGAATGGTTTTAAGTTTTCCCGCCCAGGAGGCTGGCCCGCCGGAGCCCTGCTGAGCTCGCCAGCCCGAGATCAGCAGTTCCCTGGCCAGCAACAGCCACACGGCCACCAAGGGGAGCCGACCCTGGCTGACCAGCCAGAGCAAGGGGGCGCACACTAAAAGCTTGTCGGTGAGGGGATCTAGCCGGGCTCCCCACACCGATCCCCCCCCACTCCGGCGGGCGAGCCAGCCATCTGCCCCATCACTGAGGCCCCCGAGCAGCAACAACCCCCAGGCCAAGACTCCCCAGCCCTCTTGGAGCGCCAACAGGAGAGGTAGGCCCAAAAAACCCCTCAGCACAGTCAATCCATCGGCGAGCTGGCGCCCTGGAGGCCAATGGCGAACAGGAGGAGAGGGGAGGTTCATGGGCCATGCCGTTCCGGCGCCCCTTCAGAATGATCCTTCAAAGACATGGAGCACCATGGTGGTGGAACGGCCTGTCGCAGAGGTGATGACCTCCCCGGTGTTCTCCGTCCGTCGCGAGACCCCCCTCCAGGAAGCCGTGACCTTGCTTAGCACCCATCACATCAGCGGGCTGCCGGTGGTGGACGAGCAGGGGTTGCTGGTGGGAGAGCTGAGCGAAAAGGATCTGATGGTGCGCGAAAGCGGCTTTGAGGCGGGTCCCTATGTGATGTTCCTGGATGCGGTGATCTACCTGCGCAACCCCCTGGAGTGGAACCGCCAGGTGCACCAGGTGCTGGGAAGCACTGTGGGGGAGGTGATGACCGCCAAACCCCACACCTGCAGCTCCTCCACCACCCTTCCCCAGGCGGCTCGCCTCCTTAACGATCGCCGGGTCCAACGGCTGTTTGTGGTGAATGAAGCGGGGGACATGGTGGGGGTGCTCACCCGCGGCGACGTGGTGCGAGCCCTCGCCGAGGCTGGGTAGCGCCTGGCTCCCAGGGCAGCACCTGCCCTTCTGCCACTAGCCAAAGCCGCTCACGGGGGGGACAGGGATGGCCGCCAGTGAGGGAGCCAAACGCGGGCAGCACCAAGGTGGCCTGCTCCGAATCGAAGGCAAAGCAAGGCACCCGCAATCGATCCACCGCGTCGCCCACCACAGCCACCGGATGGCGATGACCGCATATGTTGAGGAGTCCTGGCCTCGGTTCGGGGGCATGGCTCAGCCACCAGGGCCCCAGTTCCTGCGACGGCTCTTGGCGCAGCCCTTCCATCCAGCTCCCCTGCTCATGGTTGCCGCCGATGAGACGTAGGGGGCATCCCATCAGCTCAGGCAAGGCTTTGATCTTCTGACGAAGATCTGCGGTGAGCCCAAGGCGGCTGTGGATCAGATCTCCCAGCACCACCACCTCATGGGGCGCCATCCGATGCACAAGTGCCAGCAGGGGATTGAGGGTGGCCCCATCGCCATCGCTTGGCAGGGGCACCCCAAAGCCCTGAAAGACCTCCGCTTTGCCCAGGTGCAGATCTGCCACAAGCAGGAGCCTTAGCTCAGGATCCCAGACAGCACGTTGGGCCAGCATATCCAAGACATGGCCACGCCAGTGGAAGGGGCAACGGCTCAGATCGGCCATCAAGAGCCCACGTAGCGTCTGGCGTCAATAGGTTATGTGGCGTTTATGGGGGGGAGACCCATGGCGGTTCGGTAGGCCTTGCGGGCCAGGGTGGCCTTAATTGTGGCCTGGATGGCCGTGAATGGTGAGAGATCGAGATCTTTGCAGAACACGGGGAGATAGGCCAGGTAGGCCTGAACAGCACAATCCGCAGCGCCCCAAGCCGGCGCCTCCGGCAAAGCTGCCAACAGCGAGTGGCCCTTGGCCATCAGAGGCTCCAGAACCTCCAATTGGCGGATCAGCTCCTCGGGCCGTGAGGATGCAGACACCAGGGCGGGTCCGAGGGTGGCATTGGCATAGAAGAGCCATTGGGCCGTGAGCGATCGCCACACCGGGGTGCGACTCTCCTTGGCGTGGTGTTCGGCAAGGTGGAGCAGGATGGCGCCGCTTTCATAGAGCGCCAGAGGCTGGCCCTCTCGAAGGGAAAAGGACGAATCCAGCAAGGCCGGCACCTTGCCAAAGGGATTGATGGCCCGAAAGGCAGGTTTGCGCTGCTCGCCTGCCGCCAGATCGATCGGAACCCAGGAGTAGGAAATGGTTTTTTCCTCGAGATACCAACGCACCAGGGAGGCTCGGCTGCGGGCTCCGCCGTAGAGCGTGAGGGTCATGGGGGAAGCCTGATGGTGCACTCCCATCATCGGCGCCTAGAGACGCATTCCTAGGGGCGACAGATCCTCTGTAGATCAGCGGGGCTGTAGAGATCCACGGGGGCCTCAGGAGGGCTCTCCTGGAAGGGTTGGCGTTTTGTGAGGTAGTGGGCTTTACCGATGCTGTTGCCGAGCTCAGTCCGCGCCAAGCCATGGCTGCGCCGCCAGGCCTGGCACGCCCCCAGGGTGTCGAAGGCGGCAGCCAAGGCTGCTCCTGGGAGGAGCAACCCGAGGAGAAGCAAGCCAATGGCGGGCCATTCACCGCTTGGCAAGGAGTGGGCATGGCGCACCTGTCGGGGCCGACCGAAATAAACCCAGGCCTGCCGTCCATCGCTCAGGGGACACCAGTGGCGTTCGTACAGGCGGGGAGCTCCTTCAAAGACGTCGATGGCTGCAAGGGTCTCGGAAGCCAGGGCATAGAGCTCACCATGGATCTGCCCTTCGCCGGCGATGGCCATCGGAAAGGGCCCAAGATCGAAGAGAGAGGCCCCCTCCAGGGTGGCTTCTCCCTCCCAGCGGGCGCCTTGGAGCCTGGCGTGATTGACCTGCCCCCGTTTGAGGGTGCCGTAGACGAATAGCAGGGTATCTTTTGCCATCCTTGTGGAACATGATCTTCCAGACCTGTTGATAATGATGGCAATGGCTTTTCCTCGATGACCGTTGCCCTCCTGCTCGCCCTAGCCGGTTCCCTGGGTTTGATGGCGTACATCGTCAAGCGCCTCGAGCAAGCCTGATCCTCTTTCTGCTGCCATCGTTGGTCCAATGACCGGCCTGACCGAATTCTCTCTTGCCCTGGCCCTCCCCCTCGTATTGGTCTGGTCTCCCCAGGCCTATTTGTGGTTTAAGGCGCTCCACATCGTGGGGGTGGTGGTGTGGTTTGCCGGACTCTTCTATTTGGTGAGGCTCTTCATCTACCACCGGGAGGCGGAAGACCTTGAGGAGCCCCTCAGGCAGGCCTTTCAGGAGCAATACGGCTTAATGGAGCGCCGGCTGGCCAACATAATCACCACCCCTGGCATGGCGGTGGCGGTCGCCATGGCCCTTGGCTTGCTCAGTGTCCAGCCGGGCTGGCTCAAGGAGGGCTGGATGCACGGCAAACTGGCCATCGTGGCCCTGCTCCTCGCATACCACGCCTTCTGCTACCGCCTGATGGGCCAGCTTCAGGAAGGGACCTGCCGTTGGACTGCCAAGCAACTTCGGGCCTTGAACGAGCTTCCCACCCTGCTCCTCGTAGCGGCCGTGATGCTGGTGGTGTTTAAAAACCAGTTCCCCACGGGCTGGGCCACCTGGTTCCTCGTAGGCCTGGTGGTGGTTATGGCCGCCTCGATTCAGTTTTATGCCCGCTGGCGCCGCCTGCGCTCCGAGGCCCTCGCCCTGCAATCCTCCACAAGCCGTGCTTCGTCCTGAAGCCCAGAGCCATCCCCTGACCGCGGTTTTGCGTCAGGTCGGTCCCCACAGCTGTCCGGGCCGCTTCAACTTTCACTGCCACACCATCTGCAGTGATGGAAGCCTGCGACCCCGGGATCTGGCCTCCCAGGCGCTCCGGCTGGGGCTGGAACATCTGGCCATCACGGATCACCACCATGGAGGGGCCTACCAAGAGGCCCATGCCTGTTTTGAAAGCCATGCGGCCGAGGGAGAAAGGGTGCCACACCTCTGGCGTGGGGTGGAAATCAGTGCCCTCCTAGAGGGATGTCTGGTGCATGTGCTGGCCCTTGGCTTCCAGCACCCCGCCCCCTCCCTGGCCCCCTATCTCCATGGCCAAGCCGTCATTGGACCGGCCCTTCGGGCTGATGCGGTGGTGAAGGCCATCCGGGCAGCGGATGGATTAACCCTCCTGGCCCATCCGGCCCGCTACAGGCTCCCCCATCAACGTCTGATAGCAGCTGCTGCGGCTGCGGGCTTTGATGGGGCAGAAGCCTGGTACGACTACGGGATGCAGGGTCGTTGGGAACCCACCCCAGGGGTGTGTGAAGCCATCGCGGCGGATCTCGAGGATCGTGGCCTTTTGCAGAGTTGCGGCACCGATACCCATGGATTAGAGCTTGATGGCCGCTAGGGTTTGCTGACGCATTCCTCTCCGGCTCGATGGGACTGTTCGATCGTCTTCTTGGTAACCGCAGCGCAGCCAATGCCAGCGCTGAACGTGATGGGGTGAAAGTGGCCAGCTCGGCTGCTGAGGCCAATCCGAAAAAATCCGACAACACCTTCTTCCTGGATGCCGATGCTTCCAGCACCTTGGGAGATGTGAACTTCATGCGGCGCTCCAACACCATCCGCCACACCTTCCCCGGTACTTCCGACAGCCCTGGCGACAAGGAAATGGTGGCGGAAGTGGCCTCCATGGAAGCTCGCCTGGAGAAGATGACCCCTGGCCTGGCGGGCATGAATCCAGAGACGGATTCCCAGGTGAATCTCACCGGTGGGGTGCCCAAGCCGGTGAAGAAAACCTTTGCCCAAACCATGTCGGCCTCCCAACTGGCCGAGAAGCTCAAGGGAGCTGCTGTGGGTGGCGTCAACAAGCCCGGGGCCCCCGCAGTGAGCCGCAAGAGTTCGGAGGCCGACCAGGATCAGGGCTCAACTCTCAACCCTAGCAAGCCTGGCGCTATTGATCCCTTCAAGGCCATGGCCAAGGATCTCAACGGCTGAACATCACTTGGTCGGTCCTGTTTCGATCACGGCCTCTGTGGACAGGACCAGATCTTGGAGATAGCTCAACTGTTCCAGCGTTGAGCCTTCCCAAAGGCCACGGTGGTGGGCTTCCAGCAACCGTTCGGCCATGTCCCGCAAGGCCCAGGGATTGGCCTCTCTGAGAAAAGCCAGGGTCTCCGAGGAGCGAAGCCAGCGATCGCAAATGGCCCCATAGCTCCAATCCGGCACCCGACCGGTGCTGGCGTCATAGGCGAATAGGTAGTCCAGGCTGGCGGCCATTTCAAATCCGCCCTTGTAACCGTGGCGTTGCATGCCGTCCATCCAGCGGGAATTGAGTAGCCGGGAACGAATCACCTTGTCGAGTTCCTTTTCCAGGCGGTGCACCCGGGGCCTTTCAGAACGGGAATGGTCACCAAACCACAGCCCTGGCCGATGCCCCCTTACCCGTTCCACGGCGGCGCTCAAGCCCCCCTGAAACTGGTAGTAATCATCGGAATCCAGCAGATCATGCTCCCGATTGTCCTGGTTGTGGAGCACCACCTGCACGGTGGCAAGGCGCTCCACCAGTCCCTTCCGATCCGCCCTAGGCACCACATCAGCGCTGGGATCATGCCCTTCACTGTCGTAACGCCAGCTGCTCCAGGCAAGGAAGGCCTCGGCAAGGTCGGAGCGATCCTCCCAGGCTCCACTGTCGATCAGGGCCTGGAGGCCGGCCCCATAGGCCCCTGGTGCTGATCCATAGACCCGCCCCCACTCCCCCTCGGTTCGGGCCACAGCGGCAAGGGGATTCACCTCCTGCCCCTCAGACTGAGCGGCCACAAGGCGGCAGGCCCGATTGAACCAATTCACCAACTGTGGAAAGGCATCGCGGAACAGCCCTGAGATCCGCAAAGTGACATCCACGCGCGGTCGGCCGAGGGCCTGGGCGGGCACCACTTCCAGGTCCACCAGCCGACGGGAGGGTCCATCCCACTGAGGCCGCACCCCCATCAGTGCGAGGGCCTGGGCGATGTCCTCCCCCCCATTGCGCATGGTGGCCGTTCCCCAAACCGAGAGAGCTAGGGAGCGCAGATCCTCACCCTCCTCCATCAGGTAGGTCGTCAGAAGCTGTTCGGCACTGCGGCGACCCAGATCCCAGGCCGCTTCGGTAGGGAGGCCTCGCAGATCCACGCTGTAGAAGTTTCGGCCTGTGGGTAACACCTCTGGCCGGCCCCGCGTGGGGGCACCAGATGGTCCAGCCGCAATGCGGCGCCCTGCTAATCCCCGTATCAGGGCGTCCTGCTCAGCCTGGCCGCAGGCCAGAAGTTTGGGCATCAACTGGTCGCGCACGCGCCGCAGAGCCCCGCTCATGGCCTTGCCCTGGCACTCGAACCGGCCTGGGGGGCTTTCCACCCCGAGAAAATGGCGCATCCAGCCGAGGGCCTCCGCCTCCAACAGGGCCACCCCATCGCCGACCCGTCGTAGGCCATGGCTGGACACCTGCTGCAAAGACTCGAGGCGAAGGCGATCCTGGGGGACCAACATCGCCTCCTCTGGATCTGTCCAGGGATCGAACTCCAAGCCCAGGTCTTGGGCGAGGGCCTGGGTGAGGCCTGGATGGCCATCCTGGGGCGATCGGGCCAAGGCGAGCAGCAGCTCAGCCAAAGTTTCCCTGTCGGGAAGTTGCCCGTAGACATGCAGCCCAAGCCGGATCTGGGCCTCCTTGAGTTCACAGAGATAGCCATCCGCCGCCTCCAGGCGCGCTTCGAGAGCATCAGCTCGGATCGTGTCCCCGGGAGGTTGGGCCTCGGCAGGAGCGGGTAACTGGAGAGAAGCCAGAAGGGTTTCTAGCTGGGGACGGAGAACCTCCGAGCGTTTGCTGCCCAGCTCCTGGGCCGACCAGTATTCATCAAGCAGTGCTTCCAGCTGTTGCAGCTCCCCATCCAGTCCCGCCCGACCCAGAGGAGGAGTGAGGTGATCGAGAATGACAGCTTGGGAGCGCCGTTTGGCCTGGCTACCCTCCCCAGGATCATTCACGATGAAGGGATAGAGGTGAGGCATGGGTCCAAGGGCCCACTCGGGGAAACAGTCCTCGCTGAGTCCAACCCCTTTGCCCGGAAGCCATTCCAGGTTGCCGTGCTTGCCCACATGGACCAACGCGTGAGCCCCCTGCACCAAGCGGATCCAGAGGTAAGTGGCCAGGTAGGTATGGGGGGGCGGGAGATCAGGGCTGTGATAGGTGCGGCTGGGGTCCCGGTCGTATCCCCGGCTGGGTTGGATTAACACGACCACGGAGCCAAATCTCACCCCATGGATGGGGAAGGCTTGGCCCTTGGGATCCTTGCTGAGGGCCGTATCGACTTCTGGGGGGCCCCAGGCCCGCTCCAGGGCCTGTCGTCCTGCAGTGGGTAACCCGTCGTACCAGGCCCGGTAGACCTTCAGAGGGAGCCAAGCCAGGGCCGGTCGGTGATCACTTTCGGGATCGTTGGTGCGCCCTCCAAGGAGCTGGGCCATCAGAGCCGCCCCATCCGCCGGAAGGGATTTGGCCTCGCCCAGGTCGTACCCAGCCTCCTGGAGGGTGTGGAGCAGGCCAGCCGTGCTGCTGGGCGTATCCAGGCCTACGCCGTTGGCCAGCCGGCCATTCCGATTGGGATAGTTGGCCAGCACCAGAGCCAGACGCCTTCGCTCAGCAGGTGTGCGGCGGAGCTCCAGCCAACGGGCGAGGAGCTCCGTCACCCAGGTGAGCCGAGCCAAATCCGGTACCAGGGAGGAAGGGGGGGGGGGCGATTGGGGCGAGAGATCGGTCCTGTTTGCAAAGGCCTCCCTGAAAGCGCCAATGCGGGTCGTGACACGACCGTCCAGCTCGGGCAACACCACCTGCAAGCTGAGATCCACCGGGCCGAGACCAACGGAGCTGGCGCACCAACGTTCCCGGGGGGCACCGCTGGTGAGGAGTTGGAGCACCGGCACATCCAGACGGTCCCAGAGGGGTGCCCCCAGCCCCGCTTCGGCAGCCGTCACGGAGGCAAAGGCCGTTGCACACAGCACTGCCTCTACTTGTTCCTGAGCAAACCAATCCCCAACGCCCGCCTGGATGGCTGGATCCCGCAAGCTGCTTACCCATAGGGCTCTGGGGCAAAGGCCTCCCTCTCGCAAGGCAGCCAACAGGTTGTCCATCAATGACGTATCCCCCGCCTGACGCAGGGCTCGGTAGAGCACCAGCCCCACCCGTGGCCCTGGATCCAGACGCCAGTCATGGGGAAGGGGATCGGGGACCTCAATGGGCGTTGGTGGTTTGGGTGTGCTGCCCTGGACAAGGGTGCCGAGGGCATCAAGGGCCAGCAAAAGGTTGGCTTCTCCACCAATGCGGAAACAGCGGGCCAGGCTCAGATTGAGGGCCTCTTCCACGCTGGCCAACGAACCCAGAACCCCATCCTCTTCAGGGGTTCCTGCCAGGATGAGAAAGTGTCTATTTGCTTCGCTCTCCTGCCAAAGGCGCAACTGATCGATCCCGTAGGGCCAGTGCCCCCGCCCGCCCAAGAGCCGCACCACCACCACACGGGTACCGACCAGGCAACTGCTGAGGTAGTGATCCACAACCGCTGGGTGGCTGAGCCAGGCCAACGGCAACCCCTGGACTCGGAAGGGAAGAGATCGGCCTTCCACCACCCTGGCCAGGGCCAACACATCTGTTTCGGCGCTACTGAGCAGCACCAGATCCGCCGGCGGATGGCTAAGAAAGGCCAGGGCATCGCCATCGAGATCAGCTGGACCGGATGTGGTTGGAAGGCGATGCATCACTCCATCCTGCTGTCTGCGGTGAGAAGATCGGGCGAAATTGACGGGCCCAATGCATCAGTTCCTCCCCTTTGCCTGGTTCGGCGGCAAGTGCGTGCCCTTTGCCGATGCAACTCTCTCAGTGGCCACCCACGCCCTGCACTACGGCACAGGAGCGTTTGGCGGCATGCGTGGCCTGCCCAATCCAGAGGATACCAAGGAAATTCTTCTCTTCCGCGCCGATCGACATGCGCGCCGTTTGAGCCAGAGCGCTCGCCTGCTTCAGACTACCCTCAGCGAAGAGACCGTCTTGGAGGTCATCCGGACCTTCATCCAGGCGAATCGACCCACAAAACCCTTTTACATGCGTCCATTCGTGTACACGAGTGGCCTGGGGATTTCCCCTCGGCTGCATGACGTGGTCACTGATTTTCTGGTCTATGGTATTGAAATGGGCGACTACCTCTCCCCCGATGGGGTGTCCTGTCGGATTAGCAGCTGGACCAGGCAGGAGGACCGCTCTTTGCCCCTACGAGGAAAGATTAGTGGGGCCTACATCACCAGTTCACTGGCAAAGACCGAAGCGGTAAAGAGTGGTTTTGATGAGGCCCTGCTGCTCAATAGCAGGGGGAAAGTGAGTGAGGCCAGTGGCATGAATCTCTTTATCGTCAGGGATGGAAACTTAATCACTCCGGGTGTTGATCAGGATATTCTGGAAGGGATCACAAGAGCCAGTCTTCTTGAGTTGGCCCCACGCATGGGGATCCCGGTAATTGAGAGGGCAGTTGACAAAAGTGAATTATTCATTGCCGACGAGGTGTTCCTGAGCGGCACTGCAGCCCGCATCACCCCGGTGCGCTGCGTCGAAACAACAGACCTTCCAACCTCAAGGCCGGTGATGGAGCAGCTGAGAGATCGGATCACCCGCATCACGGAGGGCCGTGATCCTGAGTATGAACATTGGGTCACACGGATCAGGATCGAGGATTGATGCTGGCTCCCTCAACTCCAGCTATGGCCCTGCAGCGCATCGGTTTTCTGGATCGCCTGCACAGCCCGCAACGCCCCATTCTCGTCTTCGATGGCGCCACGGGAACCTCGCTCCAGCTCCTAAATCTGACGGCAGAGGATTTCGGAGGAGTGGCCCTGGAGGGCTGCAACGAGCAGTTGGTGTTCACCCGGCCCGATGCTGTGCAAACCGTGCATCGGCAGTTTCTCGAAGCCGGCTGCGACGTCATTGAGACGGACACCTTCGGGGCCACCTCGATTGTGTTGGCGGAATACGGGCTCGAGCATCAGGCCTTTGCTCTCAATCAACGGGCCGCCCAACTGGCCCGGGAGATCGCTGATCTCTACAGCACGCTAGAAAAACCCCGCTTCGTAGCCGGATCTATCGGACCCACCACCAAGCTTCCCACGCTCGGCCACATCTCCTTTGACACTCTCAAAGACTCCTTCCAGGAACAGGCTGAGGGCCTTTTGGCGGGAGATGTGGATCTCATGATCGTGGAAACCTGCCAGGACGTGCTCCAGATCAAGGCCGCCTTGATGGGACTGGAAGCGGCTTTTCTCAAGTTGGGGCGGCGGGTGCCCTTGATGGTGTCGGTCACCATGGAAACCACGGGAACGATGCTTGTCGGATCGGACATCGCAGCGGTGGTGGCGATCCTGGAGCCCTTTGCCATTGATGTGCTGGGCCTCAACTGCGCCACAGGTCCCGAACAGATGAAGGAGCACATTCGCTATCTCAGCGAGCACAGTCCATTTGTCGTGAGCTGCATACCCAATGCCGGTCTGCCCGAGAACGTGGGTGGCGTGGCCCACTACAGGCTGACTCCTACAGAGATGAAAATGCAGTTGATGCACTTCGTTGAGGATCTTGGGGTGCAGGTGATTGGGGGTTGTTGTGGAACCACCCCTGCCCACATCTCTGCCCTGGTGGAGCTCTCCAGAGACCTCAAGGCTGCCCCCAGGCCAGTGAGGGTTCAGGCAAACACGCCAGAGCCAAGGCCAGCAATCCACTACGAACCCGCCGCCGCTTCCATCTACGGGGTGACCCCATACCACCAGGACAATTCGTTCTTGATCATTGGCGAGCGACTCAACGCAAGCGGCTCCAAGAAAGTCCGTGAATTGCTGAACAGCGAAGATTGGGATGGATTGGTAGCGGTGGCGCGGGAGCAAGTGAAGGAAAACGCCCATGTGTTGGACGTGAATGTCGACTACGTGGGCCGGGACGGTGAAGCCGATATGCAGGCTCTCGTCAGCCGTCTGGTGACCAACGTCAATCTTCCCTTGATGTTGGATTCCACCGAGTGGCAGAAGATGGAGGCCGGGCTGAAAGTAGCAGGTGGGAAATGCATCCTTAACTCCACCAATTATGAAGATGGTGACGAAAGATTTTTCAAGGTGCTCTCACTCGCCCGCGACTATGGAGCAGGCTTGGTGGTGGGTACCATTGATGAAGAGGGAATGGCGCGAACGGCCGACCAGAAATTTGCAATTGCCCAACGGGCCTATCGCGATGCTTTGGAATTTGGTTTGCCAGCACGCGAGATCTTTTATGACCCTCTCGCCCTGCCCATCTCCACGGGCATCGAAGAAGATCGTCGCAATGCCCTGGCCACCATTGACGCGATTCGCCGGATCAGGGAAAGTCTTCCCGAAGTGCACATCCTGCTGGGTGTCAGCAATGTGAGCTTCGGGCTCTCTCCAGCGGCTCGCATTGTCCTGAATTCCGTGTTCTTGCACGACTGTTGTGAGGCAGGAATGGATGCGGCCATCATCAGTCCGGCGAAGATCCTTCCCCTGATCAAGATTTCTCAAGATCAACAAGATGTTTGCCGAGATCTGATCTACGACCGACGCCGGTTTGAGGGTTCCGTCTGCACCTACGACCCGCTCACAGTTCTTACCTCTATGTTTGAGGGAGTGAGCACAAAAGAGGCTCGTTCATCTGGCCCTTCCCTCAAAGATCTGCCGATCGAAGAGCGGCTGAAACAGCACATCATTGACGGGGAGAGGATTGGCATCAATGAAGCATTGGATGAGGCTCTGCATTCTTATCCACCTCTGCAAATCATCAATCAGTTTTTGCTGGATGGAATGAAGGTGGTGGGCGATCTCTTTGGGTCGGGGCAAATGCAACTTCCATTTGTGCTGCAGAGTGCTGAAACGATGAAAGCGGCTGTGGCCCATCTTGAACCCCATATGGAGAAGGTGGAGAGCAGCAGCAAGGGCAAATTATTGATTGCAACTGTGAAAGGGGATGTGCATGATATTGGCAAGAACCTTGTCGATATTATCCTTACTAATAATGGCTATGAGGTGATCAATCTCGGAATCAAGCAGCCTGTCGAAGCCATCGTTGAGGCCCAAAAACTCCACCAGGCCGATTGCGTTGCAATGAGTGGTTTGCTGGTGAAATCTACGGCTTTTATGAAAGATAATTTGGAAATATTTAATCAGGTGGGGATCCATGTTCCCGTCATCCTTGGTGGAGCGGCCCTCACGCCCCGATTCGTTCATGGGGATTGCCGCCAGGTCTATCGCGGACAGGTCATGTATGGGCGGGATGCGTTTGCCGACCTGAGATTCATGGATGCCCTGATGGAAGCCAAGGCTTCAGGGCGTTGGGACGACCAGAAGGGATTCCTAGACGGGGCTCCGGAGTCTCTCCAGTGGGGAGACACACCCGCTGCGGATCAAGCCCCAGCGCCTGTGCCTCACTCCCCTGATGCAATGGCCTCCGAGCAGATGGCTGCTCCGGAAACCAACCTGGAGCGTTCCGAGGCTGTGCCCGAGGAGCCTCCCCTGATGCCGCCTTTTTGGGGAAGTCGGGTGCTTCGTGAAGATGAGATCCCCCTGGAAGAGGTGATGGGCTATCTCGATCGCAATGCCCTCTTCGCCGGTCAATGGCAATTTCGCAAAACCCAGGAGCAATCAAGAGAGGAGTATGAGGCCATGCTCCAGGCCAAAGCCGAGCCCATCCTCCAGGAGTGGCTCAATCGCTGCCTGGATGAGAAGCTGCTGACCCCGCGCATCGCCTATGGCTATTTCCCCTGTGGACGGGATGGAAACAGCCTAGTGGTATTTGACCCAGCCGCCCTGGCCAGCGGGGATGCTGCCCAAGGAGCCCGGAAAGTGTTGGGGCGGTTTGTGTTGCCTCGACAGAAAGGAGGAAATCGCTATTGCATTGCAGACTTCTATCGCGATCTCGCCCTGACAGCTGATGACGAGCCAGAAGCCACAGATGGGTTACCCATGCAAGCTGTGACCATGGGTGAAAAGGCAACGACTTTTGCCCAGTCCCTGTTCAAAGCGGATCAATACACCGACTATCTCTATTTCCATGGTCTCGCTGTGCAAATGGCGGAAGCATTGGCGGAGTGGACTCATGCCCGCATCCGTCAGGAGCTTGGCTTTGGCGATCAGGATCCCAACGCCCTAAGAGATATCCTCGCCCAGCGCTACCGCGGCAGCCGCTACTCCTTCGGCTATCCCGCGTGCCCCAATGTGCCGGATTCACGCCAACAGCTGGCTTGGCTTGGGGCCGAGCGCATTGGACTCACGATGGATGAAAGTGACCAGCTGGAGCCGGAACAAAGCACCACAGCCCTGGTGGCTTTGCATAGCAAGGCCCGCTACTTCAGCGCTTGATCGCCATGGCAGGCTGGGTCCCGTTTCCCTCCTGATGCCGTGGCCATCTCCGGACCCGATGCGATCGACCAGGCCATCGCCGCTGGGCAAGACCTTGATGGCACACCAATCCCCCAGCCCATGTTGGAGCTCTACAGAGAGGTGATGGCCAAGGAAAATGCTCGGCCACGCAGCGGCGTGACCAAATCGATGCGGAACCGGATCGTGCGGAGTGGGTCCAAACATCTCAGCCAAGAGGAACTGGATGCACGGTTGAAGGCCGCCGGTTGGGAGGGACTGAAGGAGAAGGAGATCGCCTTTTTCTATTGATCCCCAAGGGATCCACGCCTAGGAACAGAGATCCTCAAGGGTCTCGATCACATCCTGTTGGAAATCTTCTAGATCGACCGAATCACTCAAATCAATGCCCTCCCCAGCGGCGTTCTGGATGAGCTCTTGAAAGTGGAAGGCTCCCTCGCCATGGGCAAGGAATTCCACTGCGGAAGACTCACCGCTTTCTTTAAAGGCATCGCAGAGGGCGAGAAAGGCTGCGTCTTCGGTGAAATCCCAGCTCATGTAGGGGGTGGTGCTAGACGACCTTTAACGCCTCCCCCCCGCGACTCGTCAACCACCTGGATGGATTTTGTGCGGGTCCTCCATCAGAATCTTGAGGTTCGACCTGCCACGCCCCCGTGACAGTCCCTTCCTCCACAGCTTCAGATACCAGCGCCCCAGAGGCCCTGAACGTTCTTGGAGAACCTCTGGTCCTCTGTGGTTGTGAACCCCTGACCGGTTGGTTCCGGGATGGCTCCTGTCGCACCAATGGGGCCGATCTGGGTCGCCACACCGTGTGTTGCGTGGTGAGCGAGGGGTTCCTTGCATACAGCCTTGCCCAGGGGAATGATCTGAGGACACCTGCTCCCCAGTACGGATTTCCCGGACTCAAGACGGGGGATCACTGGTGTGTGTGCGCCACCCGCTGGTTGCAGGCTTATGAGGATGGAATGGCCCCACCTGTTCGCCTCGAAGCCTGCGAGGCCTCGAGCCTGGAAGTCATCCCTCTCGAATGGCTCCAAAGCCACTCGGTCTGACCCTCACCATGGGATGGGCTGCCCATCCCATGCCAAGAACGACCCTGAGGTTTCGGCCGTCTGCCTTTCCAGCACTGCCAGGAGATTGGACGCGGCGCATTCCGGTGAGAAGAGGCGATCGGCCGGCACAGAGGACCGGAAAGGGGCCGAGAGCTCCGTGGCCGTGGTGCCAGGGTGCAAAAGGGTGACGCAGGCGAGCGGGAGTCGGCGCCGCCATTCCAGAGCCAACGTTCTCAACAGCTGGTTCTGGGCAGCCTTGGCGCCCCGATAGGCATACCAACCCCCGAGACGGTTGTCTGCGATGCTTCCCACCCGGGCAGAAAGACTGGCGAAATGGCTGGGGGCCTCCCGCGGAAAGGCTGTTTCAAGGGCTTGCGCCAGTAGGAGAGGTCCCCAGGCATTGACGGCAAAACTTTTCTGGAGGGATTTCGGATTCACCTGGCTGAGACGTTTTTCCGGCTGCAAGTCAGCCCCGTGCAACAGACCGGCCGCACAAATCACCAGGCGTAGGGGGGACAGCTCCTCCCTTGAGATCTGGCCAAAACGCTCCAGGCTGGCCGGATCTGCAAGATCAACCCGCAGATCTCCCTCCCTTCGACCAGCAGACCACAAGCGCAAGGACGGGGCATGGGCGGGAAGAGCTTCAAGGAGAGCCTTCCCAATCCCTCCGATGCCAACAACCAGGGCGTGACCCTCCCAGGTCTGCCAGGGACAGGGAGCGTCGTCGCTGGCTAACACAGGCGATGTGATGGCTTGTCGCATGATGGCAGGAGAGCGACAAAGGAGCAGGTCATCCTGCGCATCACCGTGCTGGGACTTGGCGCATGGGGAAGCACCCTGGCCGATCTCTGGCGTGCCCAGGGGCACGAGCTCATCACCTGGACGAGACGAACGGGTAAGAGTCCGTTACTGAGCCTTTGCGGCACAGATCTCGTGGTTTCAGCAGTGGCCATGGCTGGGGTTCCTGCCCTGGCGTCCCAACTGGCCCCTAGCTGGCCCATAGGTGTGCCCCTGCTCAGCTGCAGCAAAGGCATTGATCCTGCCCAGCTCTGCAGCGCCAGCCAGCTCTGGCAGCGCCAGTTACCAGCTGCCACCATGGCCGCCCTCAGTGGGCCCAATCTGGCCACAGAGCTGGCCAAGGGTTTGCCCGCCGCTAGCGTGATTGCCTCAACTGACATGGCCTTGGCCCAGCTCCTGCAGGCTGAACTGCGGACACCCCACTTCAGGCTTTACACCAATCAGGATCCCTTGGGGACCGAGGTGGCAGGAGCGCTGAAGAATGTGATGGCCATCGCTGCAGGCATCAGTGATGGCCTTGGCCTTGGTTCCAATGCCAAGGCCTCCCTGCTCACCCGGGGGTTGGCTGAAACCGGCCTGGTGCTGAAAGCCCTGGGGGGACAACCGAGCACCCTCTATGGATTAGCAGGGCTGGGCGATCTTTTGGCGACAGCCAACAGTCCCCTCAGCCGCAACTATCGCTTTGGGCTCCTCCTCGCTGAGGGAGCATCCGAGGAAGAAGCTCGGGATGAGATTGGGGCCACCGTGGAAGGGCCTGCCACAGCGCGAGCGGCCCTGAAGCTGGCTGACCGGGAGGGATGGTCCCTCCCCGTCTGTCGTCAGGTGGTGCAGCTCCTTAATGGGCAACTCACCGCCCCGGCTGCTGTGCAGGCCCTAATGGAAAGGGAACCGCGCCAGGAGGGGCTCCAGTGGTGAGCGGGTGCCGTGCCGCCCTGGTGGAAGCCTTCAGCGAACACCCCCTGGGGGGGAACGGGGCAGCGGTGGTGCTCCTGGAGCAAGCAGTTCCAGCTCCCTGGATGCAGGGGGTTGCTAGGAGCCTGCAGCAATCGGAAACCGCCTTTCTGCTCTCCCTGGAGGGAGGGGGCTGGTGCCTGCGCTGGTTCACCCCATCCCAGGAGGTGCAGCTCTGCGGTCATGCCACCTTGGCGGCGGCCCTAGCCCTAGGTGCCTGGGGGGAGTTGTCTCCAGGGGGGGCGGCTACTTTTTTCACTCGCAGTGGATCGCTGCAAGCGAGCCTTGTGACCTCCTCAGCGGCGTCCACCGGGGTCCAAGGGGCCCGTGCCTGGATCGAACTACCCAAACTCCCCCTGGCCCCCCAGCAGGCACCTCAAGAGCTGGTGAGTTTGCTCGTCAGAAGGGTCGATCACTCCCCGTTGCGCTTCTGGCACTCGGCCCTGGGATATCAGGTGGCTCTGCTCCATCCAGCTGCCCCCCTGCCCGAGTTACGAGGGCTGGGGGCAGAGCTGAGCGGATCGGCCAGGCAGGGGCTTGTACTGATGCAAGCCTTGGAGCCAGGAGCGCGTTTTCTGGCAAAGGTGGCGGGGCTGCAGGCGGATTACCAGTTGCGCTTCTTTGCCCCGGGGCTAGGAATAGAGGAAGATCCCGTTACGGGATCTGCCCATGCCCTTGTCGCCCCATACTGGATGGAAGTACTCCACCGAAGCCAGGTGGTGGGCTGGCAATGTTCCGACCGTCCGGGGGGGATGGTGTGTGAAGCCAGTTCTTCAGGCATGATCCGCTTGATTGGCGCAGGACATCTCTTGTGGGAGGGCACATTGTGGGCCGAGCCAGGGCATTCCTCAGATCCTTCTCAAACCTCAGACGATTGGGACCAGGTCTGCGGTCTTTAGGCATCCAGGCTCTTCAACATCCTTTCTTGCTCACGGCTCCACTGGCAGCTTCAGCCATCGGTGTGGGATTTGCCTCGCAGATCCTCTTGCGGCCTTCTGCCGTATCCCAGCAGGGAGACGTGCTGGATGCCCTAATGGCACCAGCACCGGAAAGAAAGACCACCGCAGAGCCCCCTCTGCCCTCGCAGAAGGGTCCCACACCTGCAGCGGGATTTGACCCTGGCACTCTGCAAGCCAGACGGATTGGAAGCGTTAGCAGCGGTGCTCCCGTCCCCGAGGCCAAAGAAGGCAATGGGGTCAACCTGGAAATCCGGGTGGCCTTGCTCAAGGTGTCGTCCCACCCCAGCGTGGGCGGAGACAGCGGTTGGCGCGTTCTAAGCCGAGAAGGCCAACTGTTGCGTCAGGGCGAGTCCAGGGAGGTCCTGGCGGGTGATCTGCTGGGGTCCATGGCCGAGGTCTGGATCGAACCCGCTCAAGGGGGCGGCCTGCGGGTGGATGGTCGGCCCTATGGTGGGCGCTTAAGGTTGTTGAAGGCATCCAGTGGGGTTCAGGTGGTAAATCACCTCCCCCTCGAGAGCTATGTGAGTTCGGTTGTGGGAGGGGAAATGCCCACCTCCTGGCGACTGGAAGCTCTTCGTGCCCAAGCTGTAGCAGCCCGTTCCTACGCCATGGCACACATGGCCCGTCCCGCCAACGATCATTGGCACCTCGGAGACACCACCCGTTGGCAAAATTATGAAGGCCTTCAGACGGTATCTGAGCCAACACTCCAGGCCACCAACTCGACGGCAGGAGTGATTCTTAGTTACCAAGGTGGCATCGTGGAAAGTCTTTATGCAGCCACTCAGCAGATCGTCGATGAGGCCCACAGCCATTTGGGGGCGAGCATGAGCCAAACGGGAGCCCAGGAACTGGCCCAGAGGGGGCTGCGGTTCAACGAGATCCTTTCCCACTATTACCAGGGAGCTTCGCTTGCTCGACTCCAAGTCGGTGCGAGCTAAGGGCTACTGGCAAGCGGCCAAGTCGGTCTCCCTTGCGGCCGTTGAGCAACAAGCCTTGGTGCCTCTCCGGACCACCGAGCTCCAAGTCGAGGGAGTCCAACCGTTCCTGTTGCGACGCTTGGAAGGATCACCCCCCCGGCATCTCACGGACCAGGGTCCCAAGCCCAATCCCTTTCTTCCGTGGGATCCGCCCCTAGAGGTGGGGCGTTTAGGCCACAGCCATGTGCTGATTCTGAACAAGTACCCAGTTCAGCCCGCCCATCTGTTGTTGATTACGCAGCAATGGCAGCCTCAGGGCGGATGGCTTTCAAAGGCCGACTGGCATGCCGTGGCCCATGTTGCCGCGGACACGGGCGGGCTTTGGTTCTTTAACAGCAGCCCAACGGCGGGAGCCAGCCAACCCCATCGTCACCTCCAGCTCTTGCCCAGAGAGGAGGGTGAAGCCAGTTGTCCTCTGGCTCCATTGCTTGAGAGCCAGCTCAATGATCCACAGCAACTCTGGCCCTGGCGCTACGCCCTTAGTGCCCGCTGGGATGCCAGAGGGGGGAAAGATCTGGATCTCCTCTATCGAAAGCATGCCCTTCTCCTCGAGCTCGGTGATCCAGAAGGCCCCGAGGATCCCCAGCATCCCTACAACCTTCTCTTCGACGATCGCTGGTTTTTAACCGTTCGTCGGGTGAAGGAGCATTGCGCTGGATTCAGCATCAATGGCCTTGGCTTTGCAGGATTTCTCCT
>JBBARZ010000001.1:0-119723 GCA_040399505.1 Cyanobium sp. | reverse complement strand
TGTCCACCACCGGGCAGCGGTTGCCGCCGATCACGTCGCGATACCACATCCAGGCTTCGGGATTGATCGGTTCGCCCACGGTGCCCAGGATGCGCACGGAGCGCATGTCGTATTGATCAGGCACCTCCCGGCCGCTCTTCATGAAGGCCCTGATCGCGGTGGGGGCTGTGTAGAAAATCGTGCAGCGGTGCTTCTGAATCACCTCCCAGAACGCACCGGGCTTTGACGGCCTCGGCGCCCCCTCGTACATCACCGTTGTGGCCCCATTGGAGAGGGGGCCATAAACGATATAGCTGTGGCCCGTGATCCAGCCCACATCCGCCGTGCACCAGTGGATGTCGTCTTCCTTGATGTCGAAGATCCACTGGAATGTGAGGTGGGCCCAGAGGTTGTAGCCGGCGGTGGTGTGCACCACTCCCTTGGGTTTGCCCGTGGAGCCCGAGGTGTAGAGCACAAACAGGCGGTCTTCGCTGGCCATGGGCTCGGCCGGGCAGTTCGTGCTCTGGCTCTCCACCAGCTCGTGCCACCAGTGATCGCGCCCGGCCTCCATGGCCGTGGCTTCCCCGGTGCGCTGCACCACCAGTACATGCTCCACCGTGGGGCAGGCGCCGTCGGCCAGGGCCGCATCCACGGCTGGCTTGAGGGCCACGGCCTTGTCTTTGCGGAAGCCCCCATCGGCGGTGATCACCGCCTTGGCGGCTCCGTCAATCAGCCGGTCGCGCAGGGCTTCCGCCGAAAATCCCCCGAACACCACCGAATGGGGGGCGCCGATGCGGGCGCAGGCCAGCATGGCGATCGCCGCTTCGGGCACCATCGGCATATAAAGGGCCACCAGATCCCCCTTGCCGATGCCCAGGGCCTTGAGGGCATTGGCCGTCTTGCAGACCTCAGCGTGCAGCTGCCGGTAGGTGAAGCGGCGACCATCCCCCGGCTCCCCCTCCCAGATCAGGGCCGTTTTGTCTGCCCGTGGGCCCTCCAGGTGTCGATCCAGGCAGTTGTACGAGAGGTTGGTGGTGCCGCCTTCAAACCAGCGGGCAAAGGGCGGGTTGCTCCAATCCAGCACGGTGTGGAAGGGCTCAAACCAATGGAGTTCGCTGCGGGCGAAGTCACCCCAGAAGGCATCCGGATCCGCTTCGGCCTTGGCCACCAGGGATTGGTAGGCCTCCATCGAACCGATGCGGGCCTGGGCAGCCAGGTTCTCGGGGGGTGCAAAGAGTCGCTGTTCCTGCAACACCGACTCGATGGTGACCTCGGGCATCCAAGGGAGGTGGTAACTGGCCCCTACTAAAGCGCAAGTTCCCCCGCCATACGGCATCGTGGCAGCAACCGTCACTGCCACATGCCGGCTTGGCTCCCCATCGCTGCCCTGCTGGCCCTCGCCATGGCGGCGGTGGTGGCCCTCCTCAACCCTTCCAGCGACGACTTCGCCTGGTTTTTACGGCTACGCCGCCCCCGCTGGCTCACCTTTGAGCGCTGGATCCCCCTGATCTGGGTGGCGATTTACGCCTGCTTCTACGCCTCCGCCTTTGTGCTCTGGCAGGCCTCCCGTGATCCTGCGATTCTCCTTGGGTATCTCCTGTTGCTGGTGTTGGTGCAGAGCTACACCTGGGTGATCTGCCGCACCCGCCGGTTACGCAGCGGCACCCTGGTGGGGTTCGCCGGGTGGGTGTGGGGCGTGGCCCTGGCTCTGGTGGTTCTCTCCCGCAGCCCCCTGGCTGCTCTTCTCCTGGTGCCCTATCTGCTCTGGAGCCCCGTGGGCACCTTCGTGACTTGGCGGATGGAGAAGCTCAACCGCTAACGCCTTCCCTTGGCCCTCAGTTCCAGGCCGCCATGGCAGCCCTCACCCCGGATTGGCTGGGCTCCTCTTCTAAGGGATCCTCGGCCAGGGAATCCAGCACGAACCCTCCCACCTCCATGGCGAGCCGTTCTCCGCTACGCAGATCGATCCTCTCCACCGGAACATCGTTGATCCAGCGGTAGGCAAAGGGGCCATGGAACGAAAACTCATCCATGGGGGTGCCGCGGGAGATGTTCAGCCTGGTCCCGCGGGGGGGCCTCCCGTCAACCCTTTTGGGAGAGAGGGATCATCAGGTGTGCTGATCCCTGCTTGGCAAGTGGCTGCAGGAGCGTTAGTTAAGAAGAAGGTTCGCCACGGAGCCGCATGGCGTGGAACATCGATCCAGGGGCCGACTCCCCCGTCACACCCCATGCGGGGCCTAGCCTGGATCAGGCTGGCCAGCTCACCTACATCGGGGAGGACGGACGTCGCTACGTGGTGGGCCTACCCCCCGAGATGGACCAGGCCACCCTCGAGCGGGTCATGCGCCGAATCCAGAAAGAAGGTTCCATGTTCCATGAGATTGAACGTTTGGCTCGCCGGTGGATCGCCCAGGTGAGTGGCCCTGATCTGGATGGCCGAGCCGCCATGGTGCTTCTGGTGACGACCCTGGAGACCTCTTTGGAAGAGTTGTTCCCCGAAGAGGGATCCTCAGCGGAAACTTGAGCAGGAATGCCTAAGCCTGCAGCGTGCCTATTTGATCTCGATGGTCTGTTGCTCGATACCGAGCCCTTGCATGCCCAGGCCTGGAAGGAAGCTGCGGCCCGGTTCTCCATGAACCTGAGTGAGGCCGACCTGCTCCTCCTGCGGGGCCGCCGCAGGGTGGATTGTGTGGCCCAGGTGCGGTCGTGGATTGCCGGGCGAACAGGCTTGCCTGCCCCCTCCGACGAGGCCCTGCTAGCGGTGCAACAACCCATTGCCCGCCGGCTGATGCCAAGCGCCTTGCCGGTGGAGGGGGCCCCGGGCCTTCTTGCCCGTTGCCAAAGGCTGGGGGTGCCGATGGCTTTGGTGACCAGCAGCACCAGCGAGGCCGTGGCCTTCAAATGTGCCCCCCACCCTTGGTTAAACGCGATACACCTGAGGGTGATGGGCGATGATCCGGAGCTGGCTTTGGGCAAACCGGCTCCGGATCCCTTCCTTTTGGCCGCCCGCCGTTTGCAGGTGTCGCCAACCGATTGCTGGGCTTTTGAGGATTCACCAGCAGGCGCCCAGTCGGCCTGCCTGGCCGGCTGCCAAGTTTTGGTTTTGTTGGCACCTGGCCTGGCTTGTGAGGATTACCCAGCCGGGGTGCGCTGCTGCCGATCGCTTCAGGAGGTGGAACTTGGAGTGGGCTCGGAGGCCTCCTTCAGCTCAGGCGGCTGAGCACAAAGTCGGGCAGGGCGCGGAGAGCACTACGGGGCTCTGAGGGCGGAAGCCAGTCGATGGCCTCCAGGGCCTGGCTGGCGAAGTCTGCCGCCAGTGCCCGGGAGCGGGGGATGGCTTCGCAATTGCGAACGACCGCCAGGGCTTGATCGAGATCGCCTTCGTTCGCAAATTCCCGTTCGATCAACCGGGCTAGAGAGGGTTGCTCCTCCAACGCGTAGAGCACGGGAGCCGTGAGGTAGCCGGCGGCGAGGTCGCTCGCGGCAGGTTTGCCGAGCTGCTGCTCACTACCGGTGAAATCCAGAATGTCATCCACCACCTGGAAGGCCAGACCCAACTGGCGCCCAAAGCGATGGAGCCCCTCCAGCTGCACCGTGGGGAGCTCGGAGAGCACTCCAGCAGCCTTGGCGCTGTTGGCCATGAGAGAAGCGGTTTTGCAGTAGCTCTTCTCCAGGTAAGTTTCAAAACTCTGGCCGGTGTCGTAGCGATAGAGGCCTTGGCGCACCTCTCCGTCTGCCAAATCCATGATCACCCGACTGAGCAGTTTCACCACCTCCAGGTCGTCCAGGTTGGCCAGATGCCAGCTGGCCTGGGCAAAAAGGAAATCACCCGCGAGAACCGCCACCCGATGGTTGAAGCGGCTGTGCACCGTCGCCACCCCCCGGCGGGTGGACGCCTCATCCACCACATCGTCGTGCACCAGCGAGGCCGTATGGATCATCTCCGTGATCTCCGCCAGCCTGCGGTGGCGCGGGCTGAGCATCCCATCGGGGGAGATCGCACGTGAAATCAGCAGCACGAGCCCAGGGCGCAGGCGTTTGCCCCCGGCGGAGAAGAGATGCTCAGCGGCTGCTTGAAGAATGGGGTGGCGAGCACCGATGAGTTGGCGAAGATCCGCCAACAGGATGTCGAGATCGGCCGCAACCGGCTGAAGCAGTTCCGCAACCGTAATCACGACACCTCCCTGATGATGTCGAGTTTAGAAGGCTTGTGGGGGCTTCTGTTGGGGGGGCCTTGTTGGCTACCCCAGCGTCAGTTGGCCTTGCGGTCCGACCGACCAACGGATCTCCACGCACTGGACAGGGAGGCCCAGCAGCCTGAGGCAGGCGGTGTTGAAGCTGTCTTCTTCGCCCGTGCTGAGAAAGCGATGCTGTCCCGGTTCCTCGGAGCCTGCCATGAGCCCCCGTTCACCCAACACCCTCGCCAGGTGAGCAGCGACCGCTGGGGCGGGATCAATCACCCTGAGATCCGGGCCTGCTAGTCGGCGGATGGTGTCGATCACAAAGGGGTAGTGGGTGCAGCCCAGCACGATGGTGTCCGCATTGGCCTCCAGCATCGGGGTGAGGAAGCCCTTCAACAGGGGTTCCAGTTCCTCTTCTGAAGCGCCTGATTCCACCCAATCGGCCAATCCCAGGCACACCTGCTCCACAACTTTCACATCGGAGGCACAACGCCCAACCGTGGCCCGAAACAGCTGTCCCTGGAACGTGGCTGGAGTGGCCATCACCCCCACCACCTTGGTTTGGCTCAACGACACCGCTGGTTTGACAGCTGGTTCCAACCCCAAGATTGGCACCGAAGGGTGGAGCTCCCGTAGGGCCTGGAGGGCCACAGCGGAGGCGGTGTTACAGGCCACCACGATCGCCTTGCAACCCTGGTTGATCAAGAATCCACAAATGGCATCGCAATACGCCAGCACCTCCCGGCTGCTGCGGTTCCCATAGGGCACATGGGCCCGATCTGCCAGATAAAGGATGGATTCGTAGGGGAGTTGACGCACGATTTCCCGCCACACGCTCAGCCCCCCAACGCCTGAATCAAACACACCGATGGGCTGGCTGTTCACGGCATCGTCACTGTCCCAGGTAAGAGAGGATGCCGGCGGCCAGAGCCGCAGCCAGCTGTTGCCGATAACGGGCATCCGCCAGGCGAGGGGCATCGATGTCCCCGGTGACAAAGCCCATTTCCGTTAACACGGAAGGCATCACCGTGCGGCGGATCACGAAGAACCGCCCAGGCCGGGCTCCCCGATCCGGCGTGCCAGGGGAAACCGCCATCAGTTGCTGCTGAATTGAGAGGGCTAACTCATAGGCCCTCCCCCCTTGGTAGTAGAAGGTCTCGATCCCATTCACATCGGGTCTGTCCATGCTCAAGGCATTGGCGTGCAGGCTCACAAACAGATCCGCCCCGCTCCGGTTGGCCAGGGAGACCCTGGGTGGAAGGTCCACATCCACCTCGCTCGTGCGCGTGAGCCACACCTGAACGCCCCGGTTCTGGAGCAGTTGGGCGAGCTGCAGGCCCACATCCAGCACCACATCCGTTTCCCGCAGGCCGCCGATGCCGACGGCGCCGGGGTCTGGGCCCCCGTGGCCCGGATCAATCACCACCCGATACCTGCCCCTTTGCACGGAGGGAAGATTCCGTGCATTGGGCAGCCGCCCCGTCGGCACCGGGGTGATTGTGGAGGGGCTGAAGCGGCCTCCCCCTGAGCCCCTACGCTCCGCGATCATGGGCGGGGCTTCGATATCGCCCTCCCCGATCAGGGGCAAGCTGCGGCGAGACACCCCGCGCAGGTCCATGCGCCACCGATCCCGTGAGACCCCAATCAACCGCAGCTGCCTCGGATCGAGTTTGGTGCCCGGACTGAACTCCAGCACAAGCCGGGTGGTCTGTGGGTCGGGCTTGCCGATTCGCACCTCCACGAGCGATCCCCCACCCCGCACACTGCGGCGTCGCATGGGGGCGCCCGGAAGATCGAACCACACCCGTGGTCCCTGGCCCCGCTGTCCATCTTCGAAATAGGCGCGAACAGCAGCACCAGGGGTGGTGCGGAGCTCTAGCTGCCCCTGGCGATTGATCTGCCAGGCATAGAGGCTGCTGGCGGCCCACGAAGGACCAGCGTTGAGCAGAAACCAACCCACCAGAACGGCGAGCGTCCGTTTGGGGCAGCGCCGGGCTGTCCCTCGCCATCGCCAGGTCACCATGGGCGCTTCAGAAGAGGGCAGGTTGGCGGTGCCGCAAGCTCGGCATCTGGGCACGCACCCGGGCCACGTGCTTCGTATCCACAGGAGCCATGGCCAAACCCGGAGCCTGCCCTGCATCGGCCAGCACCGTGCCCCACGGATCGATCACCAGGGCATGGCCGTGGGTCTGGCGGCGCCCCTCATGCTGGCCGGTTTGGGCTGGGGCCACGACGTAGGCGGTGTTTTCAATCGCCCGTGCCTGGAGCAGCACCTGCCAGTGGTCTTTGCCTGTGTAAGCGGTGAAGGCCGCAGGAATCATGAGCAGCTCCGCACCGGCCCCGGCCAGGTGGCGATAGAGCTCAGGGAAGCGAACGTCGTAGCAGATCGAAAGCCCCACTTTGCACAAACCGGGCACCTCCACCACCGGTGGCAGCTCATGGCCAGGTCGCACGGTTTCGGATTCCCGGTAGGTGCTCCCATCGGGAATGTCCACGTCGAAGAGGTGGATCTTGTCGTAGCGGGCCAGGAGCTGGCCCTCCGGGCCGATCAGTTCCGCCCGGTTGAAGGTGGAGCGCGCCGTGGCGGGCACGGGAAATCCTCCGCCTAGCAGTGTCACCTGATAGCGCCGGGCCATGGTGCTCAGAAACTGGCTGCAGCGCTCCGCCAGGCTGGCAGCCAGCTCTAGGCGGCGCTCGTCGTCGCCCATAAAGGCAAAATTTTCCGGCAAACCCACCAGTTCGGCTCCCCGGCGGGAGGCCAGCTCGATTTGCTCTTCTGCCGCGGCGAAGTTGGCGTCGGGGTCAGACGTGCTGGTGAGCTGAAGGGCTGCCGCCAAAAAACTGCTCACCGCCTTTTCAACCCAATGCAGGGCCGAACTGTAGGGGACGTTACGGGGAACACAAGGGGCGTTTCAGCTGGCGCGCAACACCCCAGGCTCTGCCTGGACGGGCACGATCGTGAGGGAATCCACGGCAGCGCAACAGGCGAAATCCGCATCGTGGTTGCCGAGGCCTTGGAGCCGCTGGCCATGGCTGGCTGCCCGCAGGCAGGTTTCTGTGTCGTGGCGCCACTGCTGCCAGAGGGCCAGGGCCGCCAGCATTTCATCGTTGCCGCAGCTCACCCCCCGATGGGGGGCAACGGCCAGTTCCATGGCCGCTGAGGCCACAGCACCCGCCGCCAGGCTGTCCTCCAGGGAGTAGGCCCCCTCCCAGCCGCTCCCCACCAGCCACACCTGCTGGCAATCGCGGGCGATCAACCGCCGGGCTACGGCGGTGCGGTTGGGCAGGCAGGCGGTGACCAGAAGGGGCACGGCCCGCACCGCCGCCAGGGATCGGGTGCCATTGGTGGTGCTCATGAAGATCCGCTTGCCCCCCACATGCTCCGGCGTGACGGCCAGGGGGGAGTTTCCCAGGTCGTAACCCTCCACCCGTTTGCCCCCCCGCTCCCCTGCCCGCAGGCGCTGGTGCTCGGGCCAGGCGGCGGCTGCCGCCTCCAGTTCCCCCAGATCGGCAAAAGCTTCGATGGCCTCAGCCCCGTTCTGCAACGACCAAGCGATGGTGGTGGTGGCCCGCAACACATCAATCACCACCGCCGCGTCTGGCCCCCCATCAGCGATCCCCTCCACGGGAGGAACGTTTTCGGAGGTGTGGAAATAGGAGATCCGCATGGCCAGGCTGCAGGTGGGCCGAGTGTGGCAGAGCGGGGAAGGGATTCGAGGGGGAGGCCATCAAAAAGCCCCCTCCAGTAAGAAGGGGGCTGTTGATTGTTTCTAATTCGTTTACTACCGATCGAGGGAGGGATCAGTCCCTGCGGCCGCCGCCGTTGAGGGCAATGATCAACTGCAGGATGAAGATGAACAAGTTGATATAGGTGAGATACATCCCCAGGGCACCGGCCAGATACTGGTCGTCCCGGTAGGTGCGGGGCATGGTGTAGAAGTCGACGAAGGCGGCGCCGATGAAGAGCACTGTGCCGAAGCCGGCGATCATCAGTTGGAAGGTGCCCATCCCGAAGCCGGGGATGAAGATCCCACCCACCATCTGCACCACAATGGCGATCAGCAGGCCGATGATGCCGAGACCCACGACCCCACTGAGGGCCTGACCCACGTCGTCACTCATCCGGCGACCAAAGATGGAGGCTGCCACGAAGGTGAGGCCGGTGGCGAGGGCTGCTGTGCCAATGGCACCGATCCCGGCGGTGCCGATCGCCAAAGACACAATCCCGCTCAGGGTGAAGCCGGTGAGCAGGCTGTAGGAGGCGAGCAATGGAAGGGCCGTGCTGTTATTACCCTTCAAAGCCACGTTCTGGGCAACGAAGAACAGCACAAGCTGGGCAATCATGGCCACAAAAAAGAGCGGCATGAAAAGCGGTGGGTTGCTGGCCATGAGGGCCATTCCGCCCATCACCCCTCCGGCGGTGAGCACCATGCCGCCACCCACGTAGGGCAGGGCTTTGCGCAGCACGTTGGGGCCGACGAGGGCACTGCGTTGTGCGGACTGGATGGCCTGCTGAAAATTGCTGTTGGCTGGCATTTCCTAAGGGAAAACCTGTTTGAAAACAGTGTGGCAGGGCTGGCAAGGCCTGTGTGGGTTGCAACGTGCGGATCTCCGGATCGGTAGGCCACACCACCTGCCCTGGATGTCCTGAGCCTCCCCATCCGCCAGAGTGAGCCTCACTGAGTATTGATGCCTTGGCCGGTGTGATGGCCCAACAGGGCCGCGATTTGCGCGGCTTTCTCCAGCTCCTTGAGCGGCGCGGCCAGTTGCGCCGCATCACAGCGCCGGTGGATCCGGATCTTGAGCTGGCGGCCATCGCCGATCGGGTGCTGGCCCTGGGGGGGCCAGCACTGCTCTTTGAAAACGTGCGGGGTTCCTCCATGCCCGTAGCCGTGAATCTGCTCGGCACGGTGCAGCGGGTGGTGTGGAGCATGGGAATGGAGCGGCCCGAGGAGCTGGAGGGTCTGGGCGAGAAGCTGGCCTTGCTCCAGCAGCCCCGACCGCCCAAGGGCTTCGAGGAGCTCAAGCGCTATGGAGGCCTGGCCTGGAGCCTGATGCGGGCGGTACCCGACCGCGATCTCACCCCCCCCTGTCACCAGGTGGTGCTCAAGGGTGAGCAGGTGAACCTGGACGCGCTGCCCCTGCTGCGGCCCTGGCCGGGGGATGCGGGCGGGGTGATCACCCTCGGCCTGGTGATCACCAAGGATCCGGAGACGGGCACGCCCAATGTGGGGGTGTATCGGCTGCAGCGCCAATCAATCAACACGATGACGGTGCATTGGCTGAGCGTGCGGGGCGGGGCGCGGCACCTGCGCAAAGCCGCGGCCCTGGGCAAGAAGCTAGAGATCGCCATCGCCATCGGCGTGCATCCCCTGCTGGTGATGGCCGCAGCCACCCCCATTCCGGTGCAGCTGAGCGAATGGCTCTTTGCCGGGCTTTATGGAGGCGAGGGCGTGCGGTTGGCCCGCTGCAAAACCTTGGATCTCTCCGTGCCCTCCCACAGCGAGGTGGTGCTGGAGGGCACGATCACGCCGGGCGAAGAGCTGCCCGATGGGCCCTTCGGCGACCACATGGGGTTCTACGGGGGCATCGAGGCCTCACCGCTGGTGCGGTTTCACTGCATCACCCACCGGCGGAATCCCATCTTTCTCACCACCTTCAGCGGCCGACCTCCCAAGGAGGAGGCCATGCTCGCCATCGCCCTCAACCGCATCTACACCCCGATCTTGCGCCAGCAGATTCCCGAGATCGTGGATTTCTTCCTGCCGATGGAGGCCCTCAGCTACAAGCTGGCCGTGATCGCCATCGACAAGGCCTATCCCGGCCAGGCCCGGCGGGCGGCGATGGCCTTCTGGAGCGCCCTGCCCCAGTTCACCTACACGAAGTTCGTGGTGGTGGTGGACAAAAGCATCAACATCCGCGACCCCCGCCAGGTGGTGTGGGCCCTCAGTGCCCAGGTGGATCCCCAGCGCGATCTTTTCGTGCTGGAAAACACGCCGTTCGACACCCTGGATTTCGCCAGCGAGCGCCTGGGGCTGGGGGGGCGGCTGGCGATCGATGCCACCACCAAAATCGGCCCGGAGCGGCGCCATCCCTGGGGCGAACCCCTCGGCCGCGACGGGGAGCTGGAGGCCCGGGTGCAGGCCCGCTGGCGGGAGCTGGGGCTGGCCGATTTGCCGGAGGGTGATCCCGATCCAGCTCTGTTTGGCTACACGCTGGAGCATGTGCTGGAGCGCCTGGGGAGCAGGCACGGCGGATGAGGCTGATGGGCCGTACGGCCACCCAAGCCCTCAAGGCCTTGCTGGAGCTGGCCCAGGAGCCAACTCGGTGGCGCTCCGTGAATGATTTGGCCGCCGCTCAAGCCCTGCCTGAGCCCTACTTGGAGCAGCTGTTGCTTCGGCTGCGTCGGGCGGGGGTGCTGGAGGCTCGGCGGGGCCGGCAGGGGGGCTATCGGCTGGCCTGCGCGCCGGCGAGCCTGCCCCTGGGCCGGGTGCTCGGGGCCGTGGGGGCCTGGCCGGGGGGCGGCCCGGCCAAGGTGATGTTGCAGCTGGATGATTTGTACCAGAGCCCTCAGAGTGAGGGCCCGGATGTCGCTTCGGAGCGGGTGGCCGCGTTGCTGCAGCAGAGGCTGGCCCAGGCCCTGGAGCGGGAGCTGGAGCGGCTCACCCTGGAAGATCTGCTCTTTGATTGGCGGAGTGCACGGGCGGGCCTGAGCGAGGAGGGCGGCCTGATCCTGGGCTGAACCCCTAGGGTGCCCCCATGGCAAGCTCCCCCGAGGCAAGCTCCTCTGATCCGGCCCCTGGAGACCTGCTGGATCAGGTGCTCCTCCCCCTCCTCACCGACTATGAGGAAACCTTCGCCCGGGGTTTCGTCTTGCTCGAGCATTGCCCGGATCGGGTGCTGTCCGAGGCCCGTCGGCAGGCCCTGCGGGAGCGGCTGGGAGAAGCCCAGGCCGCTCTTGGAGCCGCCCGTGCCCTCCGTGCCGCCGCCCCCACCCCCATGGCCCTCGACATGGCCACCATCACGCCTTGGCATGAGCTGGTGGTGGAGGTGTGGTCGCTCTCGGCGGCCATGCGGGCGGCGGGGGTGGTAATGCCCTAAGGGTGGGCCCCCTCCATAGGATCCCCCCACCAGCCCCCCGCCCATGCCCATGGCCGTTGCCACCTCCGCCGCGTCCCTGATGCTCCCCGGCGGCGGTTCCCTGGCGGGCCGGGTGCGGGTGCCGGGCGATAAATCGATCTCCCACCGGGCCCTGCTCTTTGGCGCCATCGCCGAGGGCGACACCCGCATTGAGGGCCTGCTGCCGGCGGAAGACCCCCTGAGCACGGCCGCCTGCCTGCGGGCCATGGGGGTGGGCGTCTCCGAGATTCGGGCCGGGGAGCCCGTGCTGGTGCAGGGCGTGGGCCTGGACGGCTTCCAGGAGCCCAACAACGTGCTCGATTGCGGCAATTCCGGCACCACCATGCGCCTGATGCTTGGCCTATTGGCCGGCCGGGCCGGCCGCCACTTCGTGCTCACGGGCGACAGCTCTCTGCGGCGGCGGCCCATGCGGCGGGTTGGGGGCCCCCTGGCCGAGATGGGGGCCTCCATTCATGGCCGCGAGGGCGGCAACCTGGCGCCCCTGGCCATCGCCGGCCAGCACCTCCATGGCGCCACGATCCGCACCCCCGTGGCCTCCGCCCAGGTGAAGAGCGCGATCCTGCTGGCGGCCCTCACCGCCAGTGGCCCCACCACCGTGATCGAGCCGGCCCTCTCCCGCGATCACAGCGAGCGCATGCTGCGGGCCTTCGGCGCCGATCTGGTGGTGGGCGGGCCTGGGGGCACGGAAGTCACCGTGTGCCCTGGCCCCTCCCTGCGGGGCCAGGAGGTGGTGGTGCCGGGCGACATCAGCTCAGCGGCCTTCTGGCTGGTTGCCGGCGCCATCACCCCCGGCGCTGCGCTCACCATCGAAAACGTGGGCCTCAACCCCAGCCGCACGGGCATCCTGGAGGTGCTGGCCCAGATGGGCGCCGCCATCGAGGTGCTCAACCCCCGGGATGTGGCCGGCGAGCCGGTGGGAGATCTGCGGGTGGTTCATGGCCCCCTGCGGGCCTTCACCATCGGCGGCGACCTCATTCCCCGCCTGGTGGATGAGATCCCCGTGCTGGCGGTGGCCGCCTGCTGCGCCGAAGGGGTGAGCCGCATCTCCGGCGCCGAGGAGCTGCGGGTGAAGGAAACCGATCGCCTGGCCGTCATGGCCCGCCACCTGGGCGCCATGGGGGCCCGCCTGGAGGAGCACGCCGATGGCCTCACGATCCAGGGCACCACCGCCCTGCGCGGGGCGGAGGTGGACAGCGAAACCGATCACCGGGTGGCCATGAGCCTGGCGGTGGCCTCCCTGGTGGCCACCGGCGAGACCCGTCTCCGTGACAGTGCCGCCGCCGCCGTGTCGTACCCCGGTTTCTGGGATGACCTGGCCCGCCTCCGAGCCTGAGAACCTCGTCTCTGAGCAGGATCCGGAGGCGTTCAAGGAGCGCCTGGGCGCCGATGGCAGCTACAGCCTGTGGAGTGAGGCCTACGGCGAGGGGTTCCACAGTGGCCGCGGCGCCCTGCGGGAAGCTCGGGAAACATTTCTGGCTCCCTCTCAGTTGGAGCGGTTTCACCCCGGCGACCGCCTGAAGGTGGTGGAGGTATGCGTGGGCACGGGCACCAACCTTGCCCTCCTCCTGGAGGCCTGCGTGGCCCGGTGTCTCTACCTGGAGTGGTGGGGCCTGGAGCTGGATCCCAAGCCCCTGCGATTGGCGCTGACCGCTCAGGGGTTTCGCCAGCCTTGGCAGCCTGCCACCCTCCAAGTCCTGGAGCAGCTACGAGAGATGGGCACTTGGCAGGGGGCGGGGGGCCACTGCCGCCTGCTCTGGGGCGATGCCCGCCAGACCCTGCCCGCGCTCTTGGAGGAGCAGCGGGGCCTGATCGATCTGGTGTGGCACGACGCCTTTTCCCCCCAGCGTTGCCCCCCTCTCTGGACCCTGGAGTTCTTGGGGGCCACTGCCAGGTTGCTGGCGAGCGAAGGCCGCTGGATCAGCTACAGCTCCGCCGCCGCGGTGCGGGAAGCCCTGAACCTCCTGGGGCTGCACCTGGTGGCCCTCGAAAGTCCTCAAGGCCAGTCCTCCTCCGGCTCTCAGTGGAGCGGCGGCACCCTGGGCAGCTTCACGCCTCCTGGCACCTCGCCCCTCTGGCGGGAGTTCTCCGCCATGGAGCTGGATCACCTGGCCAGCAGCGCCGGCGAGCCCTATCGGGATGCCAACGGGAGGGAGGATGCGGCTTCCATCCTGGAGAGCCGCCGTGAGGCGCAGGCTGAGGCGCTCAGCAATGCCAGGCGCACCTCCAGTAGCGCCTGGCGTCGGCGTTGGGGGGTGGAGCCTAAGAGAGCTGGGGACAACGAACAGACATCCTCATCAAAAACCATCCGCTGTGAAGGCCTCTAGGCGAATCTCCTCCACCCTCACCTTTTGCGAGGACAGACCAAGGTCAAAAACGCTGCGCGTATCTGGGCTTACATCCCCAGGTGTGAGGACATCAAAGAAGAACTCCTTTGGGGGCTACGGTGTCGCGGCGGCTCGGTTATGCCTGGGCCCCTTCGATCGGCACACCCTGCACAAGAGCCACTGGCCCGCCGGTAGATTCCCGCCAGCTTTGCGATCCGCCTGATGCTCGCTATCGCCATCCTGGCCGCCGGAAAGGGTACGCGCATGAAGAGCGCGCTCCCCAAGGTGCTCCAGCCCCTGGCGGGCGCCACCCTGGTGGAGCGGGTGCTCAATAGCGCCGAAACCCTTAAGCCCGAGCGCCGCATTCTCATTGTGGGTCACCAGGCGGATCGGGTGCGCCAGGCCCTGGCTCACCATGCGAGCCTCGAATTCGTGCTTCAGGAGCCCCAGAACGGCACGGGCCATGCCGTGCAACAGCTCCTGGAGCCCTTGGCCGGCTTCACAGGGGATTTATTGGTGCTCAATGGCGATGTGCCCCTCCTGCGCCCGGAAACTCTCCAGGACCTGCTGAAGCGCCACCGCAGCAGCGGTGCCGGCGTCACCATGCTCACCGCCCGGCTGGCGGATCCCACCGGCTACGGCCGGGTGTTCACCGACCACCAGGGCCAGGTGACGGGGATCGTGGAGCACCGCGACTGTGATGCCAGCCAGCTGACCAACGACCTCACCAACGCCGGCATCTATTGCTTCCACTGGCCCCGCCTGGCCGACGTGTTGCCCCGTCTCACCAGCGACAACGACCAGGGGGAGCTCTATCTCACGGACACCGTGGCCATGCTCCAGCCCGCCCTCCAGCTGGAGGTGACCGACTGGCAGGAAACCAACGGCATCAACGACCGCTTCCAGTTGGCCCAGTGCGAGGCCGTGCTCCAAGACCGGCTTCGGCGCCACTGGATGGCCGAAGGGGTCACCTTCACCGATCCGGCCAGTTGCACCGTCAGCGATGGCACCCGCTTCGGAAGGGATGTGGTGGTGGAGCCCGGCTGCCACTTCCGTGGCGACACGGTGATTGGCGAGGGCTGCCGCATCGGTCCAGGCTGCCTGATTGAAGACAGCGCCATCGGCGATGGGGTTGAGCTGCTGTATTCGGTGGTGCGGGAGTCGTGGGTGGCCAATGGCTGCACCGTGGGCCCCTTCGCCCAGATCCGTGGTGGGTCCATGCTGGCGGCTGATTGCCGCATCGGCAATTTCGTGGAGGTGAAGAACACCCACCTGCAGGAGGGCGTGAAGGCCAACCACCTCACCTACCTGGGGGATGCGGATGTGGGCGCCAGGGTGAACATTGGCGCCGGCACGATCACCGCCAACTACGACGGGGTGCGCAAGCACCGCACCTGCATCGGCGCAGGCAGCAAGACCGGGGCCAACAGTGTGCTGGTGGCTCCCATCACTCTGGGGGAAGGAGTCACGGTGGCAGCCGGCTCCACCCTCACCGAAGACGTGCCCGCAGGGTCCCTGGCTCTGGGCCGGGCCCGCCAGGTGGTGAAGTCAGACTGGCAGCCTCCGAACTGAGCTGCCCTCCTAACGGATCTTCAGGCAGGCGTGCCCACCAGATCCAGGATCAATATTTCCGTGCGCGGGCCGAGGCGGATGGGGAGCAGGCTCTGTCCCACCCCCACGCTCACGCAGAGCACCCGCTCCTGGGGGAGGAGATAGCGGCCTGCCTGATACATGCGGGAGAGGGGGCCAGAGGCGGCCATCGGCGCCCTCCCGCCGGGAAGCGTGATCTGGCCCCCATGGGTGTGGCCGGTCAGGGCCAGATCGAAGGGGCGATCCCCCGCATCCAGCAGGCCAGACGGCTGGTGAATCAGCAGCAGGGTGGCGCAGTGGTCGTCCCAGTGGGCTTCGGCGGCCCGGGGTTGGCCCCCCAGATGGTCATCCAGCCCTACCAGGAGCACATTGCTGAAGGGGTCCGGCAGCTGCATGCTGCTGTTGCACAACACCCTGATCCCACAGCTCTCCAATCGGCGCGTGATCACGGTGGCACCGGCGCTGTGGTCGTGGTTGCCCAATACCGCAAACACCCCACACTGCGCCCTCAGACGGCCTAGGGCGGGCAGGATGGCGTCCAGTTCCCCGCTGGTGGAACAGACGTAATCCCCCCCCAGGAGGATGAGATCCGGCCCCGCCGCCAGCAGGGCCTCACAGGCCGAAACAATGGTGCCCGTTGGTGTCATCCGCCCGGCGTGCAGATCGGAGGCAAAAGCCACCCGCATGCGGCTCTGCCGCCCCAGTGCTTTGTTCAGCACCACCCGTTCCCGCCAGCGATGCACCTCCGCCACGCTGAGGCCCTGCGGCATCAACTGCGAGCGGCACAAACTCTCTCCCAACGCCATCAGCACAGACGAAACCGCGGGCCGGCGCCAACGGCGATAGGGGGACCCTGAACTGGCCTCCAATGGGTGTCCTCCGCCTCAACCTCACGCCCCTGTCTTAGGAACGAATCGGATCCCTGGCCGCGGAGCCCGGGCGATGCCTTGGCGTTCAGCCGGGCTCAAGGGCCCCTTTCAAGTGGGGCAAGAGGGTTTCCAGGGCCACCCCCCGGCTTCCTTTCAGCAGCACCACGTCCCCTGCCGTCAGCCAGCGCAAGAGGGGTTCTGCGGCCTCTTGGGGATGGCCCACCCGCACGAGGAGGGGGAGGCCCTGGGCGGCTTCCACCATGGCATCCCCCTCGGCGCCGCCATCCACCACCACCAACCCATCCAGTCCCAGCTCCCGGGCTCGTCTGGCCACTTGCCCATGAAGCTCCAAACTCTTTTCCCCCAGCTCCAACATGGTGCCGAGCACGGCATAACGCCGGCCCCCTGGGCTCTCTGCCAGGAGTTGGAGGGCGGCCATCACGGCTTCCGGGGAGGCGTTGTAGGTCTCGTCCAGCACGTTCACGCCCCCCATCAGGAGCCGCCGGTTGCGGCCTCCCGGCACCTCCACCTCCATGGCGGTGAGGGCCTCTGGGGGAACCCCCAGTTCAGCGGCCACCGCCAGGGCCAGCAACAGATTGCGGGCGTTGTGTCGGCCCGCCAAGGGCAGCTGCACCTCGAGAGTACCTTCGGCTGGTGTCCGGCCATGCCCCGATCGCACCAACTCCATCGCACACCCGCCCTCCAGCAGGCGCCCCACCCAGGAGGCCTCCTCCTGCCATGGCAGACCGAGAGGCTCATCAGCCAGGCCTACCCGCACCACCCTGCCGCCCCACCCGCGGGCAATGGCGGCCTCTAGGAGGGGATCCGCTGCGGGGATGACCAGCACGCCTTCTGGGGAGAGGGCTTCGGTGATTTCGCATTTGGCGGAGGCAATCGCCTCCCGGCTCCCGAGGCGCCCAATGTGGGCGGTGCCGATGTTGGTGATCACGGCCACATCCGGTTCGGCGCAGCGGCTCAGGCGGCCGATCTCTCCCGGCCCCCGCATGCCCATCTCCACCACAACGGCCGCCGTTTCTTGGCCTGCCCGAAGCAGGGTGAGCGGTGCCCCTACATCATTGTTTTCATTGCCGCTGCTCGCCACTACGGCGCCCAGGCGCGCCAGGGCCACCCGGATGAGTTCCCGGGTGGTGGTCTTGCCTGCAGAGCCCGTCACGGCCACCACGGGTAGGCCCAGCCGTCGCCGCCAGAAGCGGGCCAGCTCCTGGTAAGCAGCCAGGGTGTCGTTCACCAGCCAGAGCGGTCGATCGGAGCGGCGCACCAGCTCGGCGGCCTTGGCCAGATCCACCCGGTCGATCTGGGCGATCGCCGCGGCAGCAGCCGCCGGCTGGCCATCTGGGGGAATCAGCACCCGCTCCAGAAAGCCATGGCCATCAAACCGTTCCCCCACCAAGGGAATGAACAGATCACCCGTCTGCAGCCGGCGGCTGTCTGTGCACACCCCCGTGAGCTGGTGAATCCGATGCTCCCCGCTGGCGGCCCAGGAGGCCAGTCCAACGCCGGGGTCGGGCATCAGGGGCAGACCCCAGAGCTCTACCAGTTCCTCTAGAGCGATCTGTGAACATCCCATCCCGAACCCCAACCTCGCCATCGATTGCGGGGGATCCTCCCGCACCGGCTGCCTCGAAAAGGATCATGCCCTCCCCCACCTGGGCCTCCCGCCCCACCAGCAAGCCTTCGCTGTCCACCAACTCCAGTCGGTTGTACCCCCATTCCGCAGCCCGGGCCTGCCAGCGTTCGGCCTGGCTCAGGCGGCTGGCTGGGGGGAGGGTCCAAAAGTCGCCGCTGAGTTGGAGCACGAGGGTGGCATTGTTTGGATCCGCGCGGATTGCCACCAGAAGGCTCTCCCGATCTCCTTGGTTCAGCTGGGCGCGAAGCGGTTCCTCCTGCGCGTTCTCCTCCACCGTCTTCTCATCAGGCCCCTCATCGTTGTTCTCTCCGTCTCTGGCGGCTTGCGCACCCTCGGCCTCCTCCTCCCCCGGCTCAGGCCCTTCGAGGCTGGCCAGGGGGTCGGGGGGTGGAACCGACTCTGGAGGGGGAGAAGGGGGCTCGAAAGCCATGGATGGCTTTTCTTCTGGCGCCTCCGGGCCAGATGGAGGGCCAGGAGCAGCGATCCAATCCCGCACCAGCCCCAATCCCGCCACAGAAGCCAGAAGGGCGATGACCAGCACCAAGGGCCAGAACAGCTGGGGCCATCGGGGCGGCCAGAAGGCCGGCAAGGGCAGGCTGCCCTCCCGATTTCGCCGCACCAGCTCCCGCAGTTTGAGCCAGAGCCAGGCTCCGCTGGCCACCAGATCCTCCCCGAGCCGCTTCCACGGAGGCTCGTAGGGGCCGGGAAGCGGCATGGGTTTCAGCCGTCGTTGCGCCGCAGCAGTTGGCTCAGGGGATTGCGGGGCCGGCTGGGTGCGGCAGGCTCCCGCTGGGCGGTGGCCTCAACCTCCCGCGAAGGGGCCAACTCCTGTTGGGCGCCTTCCCGAAGGCTGGGGTCAGCTCCCTGGCCCTGGGAGAAGCGCTCCACCTCCTCCGCATCCGGCGTTGGTTCCTTTACCCCGCAGACGTCCCGATACATCAAGTCGTATTGCTTGGCGGAACGGTCCCAGCTGAAGTCCTGCTCCATGCCTCGGCGCTGCAGGTCTTCCCAGCTGCTCTGGTGCCGGTAGGCCTCCCAGGAACGCACGATGGCCGTGTAGAAGTCCACGGGCTCGAAACGGTCGAAGCCATATCCCGTGCCGCTATGGGCGATCGGATCGTGGGGTGGCACGGTGTCCACCAGTCCTCCCACCCGGCGCACCACAGGGACGGAGCCATAGCGCATCGCGAGCATCTGACTGATGCCACAGGGCTCAAAGCGGCTGGGCATCAGGAACGCATCGCTGCCGGCGTAGATCAGGCGGGAGAGAGCATCGTCGTAGGTGAGAAACACTGCGAAGCGTCCCGGATGGCGGGCGGCCATCTGCCAGAGGCCTGATTCCAGCCCCCGATCCCCCGTGCCGAGCACCACGAACTGGCTGTCGGTGTAAGCCAACACCCGATCGGCCACCTGGAGTAGCAGATCGATGCCCTTTTGATCCACCAGGCGGCTCACCACCCCCATCAGGTAGGTGCGGGGGTTTTGGGTGAGTCCGAAGCGCTCCTGGAGCATGCGCTTGCACTGGGCTTTTCCAGAGAGATCCTTGGTGCTGAACCGCTCCGGCAGCACTGGATCGGTGGCGGGATTCCAATCGTCGGTATCGATTCCGTTGACAATGCCGCGCAATTTCCCGCTGATGAAGTTGAGCAGGCCATCCAGGCGCTCGCCGTATTCAGGAGTGCGAATCTCCATCGCATAGGTAGGAGAAACCGCACTCACCCGATCGGCATAGAGCAGGGCTGCGGCCATGGTGTGATCACCTTGCATATACCAGGGGCACCAGGTCATGCGCTCTAGTTTCCAGCGCCAGGGCCCCTGATACTTGAGGTTGTGGATGGTGAACACGGTGCTGATCTCCGGGTCCTGGTGCATCCAGACCGGGATCATGCCCGTGTGCCAATCATGGCAGTGCATCACCTGGGGCTTCCAGCCTCCGTTCCAAACGAACTCGGCGACGGCGCTGGCAAAAAAGGTGAACCGCCAGTCCTCATCTTCTCCTCCATAAATCCTTTCTGGATCAAACACAGGGTGGCCCACCAGATAAATCGGGAGCCCATGGCTGGGGTGTTTGGTTTGAAAGATGGCGAAGTCATTCCCCATCGTGTGCCCACGCCAGATGGGCTCCTCAGGAATCTGCAGTCGGCTCCACAACTTGCCGTAACCCGGCATGATCACCCGTACGTCATGCCCGAGGGAGGCCAGCGAGGGCGGGAGGGAGCCCACCACGTCCCCCATCCCACCAACCTTGATCATCGGTGCACATTCGGCCGCCGCAAAGAGGATTCGCATCTCAAGACTGGCAGGGCGGCGCAACTCTACGGGGACGCTTCCGAGCGCTCTCCACCAGTGCTCAGGGCAGCACAGTCACGGGCGTGCCGAGACTCACGAGGTCGAAGAGTTCCTTGGCGTGTTCATCGAAGAGGCGCACACAGCCATGGGAGACCGCCTGTCCCACGCTGGCTCGATTTGGCGTGCCATGGAATCCTGCGGTGACGCACCCTTTCACCACCAGATGCTCCTGGCCATTGAATCCGCTTCGGCCGCTGCAGTCACGGTGGAAGCCGATCCACCGACTTCCCAGGGGATTGTTGGGGCCAGGAGGTAAAACCTGCCCGTTGGCGGGATGTTCCCATTTTGGATTGGCTGTTTTTTCAATCACGGTGAATTGCCCCACCGGCGTTTCCCATCCCGGCATCCCCACAGCCACCGGGTAGCGGCGCACCTCTCGTCCGTTGTCTATGACTCGCAGCAGCCGTTGGCGCCGATCCAGGATCAACAGCCGGGGGCGAGAGCCTTGCAACCCACCAGGCTTGGCTGGCAAGGGAGTGGGTTCAGTTTTGGTTTTCGGGCCATCGGGCTGGGGGAGTCCGTGCTCCTTTAATCCCAGCTGGAAGGGGGCATCCTCCAGCAGGGCAGCGGCTCCAGATTCGTGATCTGGGTTGCCATTGCCTAGGGGCTTGGGGGCTTCCGCTGCCTGTAGGCCTGTGACACAGGCCGATGTGCAGGCTATGAGCAGGAGGGTGGAGCCCAGCAGGCGTGGTGGGATCCCAAGGCTACGGCGCCAGCGGGGGTGAACCCAATGCACGGCTTGAGTGAAATCGAAGGGATTTGAGGTGCCCCCAACATAGTAATTTTCAAAGGAATCCCTAGGGCAACCATGGGGAGGCTGAAAAATCGGGATCTCTTTTTTCCAGAAAGGCATCGCGCCCCTCCTGCCCTTCTGCCGTGCGGTAAAAGAGGTGGGTGGCCTGGCCCGCGAGCTCCTGGATCCCTGCGAGGCCATCCATCTCTGCGTTGAAGGCCGCCTTCAGGCAGCGAATCGCCGTGGGGCTGTGGACCAGCACCTCCCTGCCCCAGCGCACCCCTTCCTCCTGCAAGGTATTGAGGGGCACCACCGCATTCACCAGCCCCATCCGCAGGGCTTCCTCCGCTCCGTAGCGACGGCAGAGAAACCATATTTCCCGCGCCTTTCGTTGCCCCACCACCCGTGCCAGGTAGCCGGCACCGAAGCCTCCGTCAAAGCTCCCCACCCGCGGACCGGTCTGGCCGAACACCGCGTTGTCGGCCGCCAGGCTTAGATCGCACATCAGATGAAGCACCTGCCCACCGCCGATCGCATAGCCGGCCACCAGGGCGATCACCACCTTGGGCAGGCTGCGAATCATTCGTTGCAGATCAAGAACGTTCAAGCGGGGCAGTCCGTCCTCATCCATATAGCCCCCATCCCCCCGCACGCTTTGATCGCCCCCGGCGCAGAAGGCCCAGCCCCCATCGGCCGCTGGTCCGGCTCCCGTGAGCAGCACCACGCCGATCTCGGGGTCGTCCCGGAAGCGGGAGAAGGCATCACAGAGTTCGCGAACGGTTCGGGGACGAAAGGCATTCCGCTTGTCCGGCCGGTTGATCGTGATGCGGCTGAGTCCTTCGCTGCTCCGTTCACAGCGGATATCGGCGTAGTCACCAAAGGGCTCCCAGGCCACGGGGCCCACCTTGGGCCGGGGGAGCTTTGTCATGGAGGAGTGATCCGTTCTGCCGCCATTGTGCGCAGCTGCCTGCGTTTTGCCGCATCGGCCCGGCGGTCGGTCACCACCCGCAGGAGGGCGATGGGTTGGGCGAGTCCCCAGGTCAGAGCGGGTTCCAGCTCCCCCATGTGTTGCACGTTCTGGCTTGGCACCCCATGGGCCCGGGCCAGGGCTCTTGGATCCACGCCCTGGGGCATGGCAAAGAGCCGGTCGAAGTCGAGGAGATCGGGCTGGGGCGGCCGAATGGCTAACTGCTCAAAGATCCCTCCTCCCCCGTTGTCCACCAACACCACCAGGAGCTGACCCCGGAGCTGTGGGCACCAGAGCCAACCATTGCTGTCGTGCAGGAGAGCCAGATCCCCGCTCACCAGCACGAGATGGCCGAGCGCCTCCGCCAGCCCGCAGGCGATCGAAAGGGTTCCATCAATCCCAGAAGCCCCTCGGAACGAAAAGATGGGCCGGCTAGCAGCGGCGGGATCGGAAAAGCTCTCCCAATCCCTCACGGGGCTGCTGTTGGCCAGCATCACCGCTACCCCAGCTGGGAGCACTTGGCTCAACCGCCGGGCCAGCCAGGGCTCCTCACAGGGTGCTTCCGTCCATGGCTCGGGGAGCGTGGAGTTCAGCAATCCCTGCACCAGGGCTTCCAGGTGCAGCCAGCGATCACGGAGAGCAAGGGCTGCAGGGGATGCGTAGCCAGGGCCGGCCTTAGCCAGAGCGGGCCATTGGGCCAGCCCGCCACTCCATTGGCCCTGAATGCACCTCAGCGGATCCAAGGGCCGTGGATCTCCCTCACTCACCAGCACCTGGGGGCCCGCCTGGCGCTCCAGCCAGCTCTGAAGCCTTCGGCTGGCAGGAAGAGGGCCAAGCCTCAGCACCTGGCCCCCTTCCAATCCGTCAAAACCTTCTGAGAGCACCAGGTCGTATCCAGCCACCTGGGGACTAGGGGCAATTCCGCGCAGGCCGGAGAGGGCATCGGCCAACAGGGGCCAACCGGTTCGCTTGTGCCAACGCTCGATAGCCTCGAGATGGCCCGCCCAGGAGCTGGCCGATCCCCTCCAGGGCCCGGCCACCACCACCCCAGGTTGGTCGGGATCAAGGTTCACCTCCCCCCATCCGCTCAAGGTTGCTCCGGCGGAAGAGGGCTCCGGATGCTCTTCGCTGCTGAAGCCGCCCTCGGGTCGCCAGTCTCTTAACCAAGAAAGAGCGTCGCTATCGCCATGGAGGGGGTCCTCCAAAGGCAGATTCAAGTGCACGGGACCCGCTGGCTCGGTTCCCAGACCAGAAGCAGCGGCCATCCCCTTAACCGCCAGACCCCGGAGGGACGCTGGATCCATGGCCGCCAGACCCTCCGGGGCACCCAGGCCTATCCATCGGCAGCAAGGCTCTAGGAACGTTTCCTGGGGAACGGTCTGATTGGCGCCGCAGTTCTTGAGGCGCTGGGGACGGTCGGCCGTAAGAAGCACCAGGGGGATCGTTCCAAGGTCCGCTTCCACCAGGGCCGGAAGAAGGTTGGCCACGGCCGTGCCCGAGGTGGTCACCACGGCCACAGGCTTGCCCGTCGCCCTGGCCAGCCCGAGGGCAAAAAAGGCGGCGGAGCGCTCGTCAATCGCCGTGTAGATCTTTAGCCCTCTCCCCTCCAGGAGAGAGGCCGCCACGGCCAACGGGCCAGAACGGCTCCCAGGACACAGCACCAGCTTCCTTAGTCCCTTGGCCTGAAGGGCCTGCAACAGCTCGAGGCAGGCAAGGGCGCTTGCGGCAGACCTAGGAGTGCCATCCAGCATTTCAGCCCGTCCCTGTGCCATGGTCGGATCTTTCTGCCAGGCCGATCCTCCGGTGACGCAATCCAGTCAACAACCCAACCCTCTTCAAGAGGCCTTTTTCGCTTTGCGGAGTGTGGTCTTTTGGGTGCTGCTGGCTTTGGCGCTGCGATGGCTTGTGGTGGAGCCCCGCTGGATTCCCTCCGGTTCCATGTTGCCCTCCCTGCAGTTGGAGGACCGAGTGTTGGTGCAAAAGCTTCTGCCTCGGCTGGGTGTGAGCCCTGGCGTTGGCGAGATCGTCGTGTTCCATCCCCCCGAGGCCCTTCTTGAGGCTGGTTACGACAGCAAGGCCGCCCTGATCAAACGGGTGGTGGCCGTGGGGGGCGACCAGGTGGAGGTGCGCCAGGGCCGGCTCTGGCGCAATGGGCTGGCCGTGGAGCCCGACTGGGCCCCGGGCCCGATGGGGTACAGCCTCGCCCCGCTTATCGTGCCGGCCGGCCACCTGATGGTGCTCGGCGACAATCGCAATGCCAGTCTCGACTCCCACCTTTGGGGCCCCCTCCCCGAAAAAGATGTGATCGGCACAGCGGTTTGGCGCTACTGGCCCCTTCAACGCTTTGGGCCACTTCGGTTCTCCGCCCCTCTCCTGCCGGAGTTGAAGCCTTCCCATGTGGGTTAAGGTAACGCCAAGACGCAAGGGTCCGCTCTAAGGAGCTCTCTCGCCGGCCCTCTCCCTGGAGGTTGATGTTCAATCCTGAATTTCTCACCAGCGACAGTGAGGCCATTGGCGGGAATGCCCTGATCCAATATCTGCAAGAGCAATCTCCTGATGTGCTCCAAAGGGTTGCTCGTTCAGCCAGTTCTGACATTCAAGATGTGATTCGCCACAACGTTCAAGGTTTGCTTGGGATGTTGCCGGGTGAGCAGTTTGAAGTGAAGGTTCAAACCAGCCGTGAAAATTTGGCTGGTCTTCTTGCCTCCGCGATGATGACGGGATATTTCCTCCGCCAGATGGAGCAACGCATGGAACTGGAAGGTTCATTGATGGGGAGTCTGGATTCTTCTCAGACATCCGTGGATGATCCGGGTGACCTTCGTCTTTGACTGCCCTTTAACGGTCTCCAGTTTCTGACTGTCTCGTCAGATCTCCTGTGATCCGTTATTATCTTTTGAGATTATTGGGCTTCTCGTCCCATGAACCTCGGAATAACCCTCAAGAAGGCAGTCCCTGTTCCCGTTAAGCGTCAAATCAAGGATTTGATGGGGATCAAAAATGCTCCTCCTGAAATCAAAAGAACCAAACCCATTGAATTTTGGATTGATGTGGTGAGTGGATGCAACCTGCGTTGCACCGCATGCCCAGTCGGAATGCCTGAATTTTCCAATAGCATTGGTCAGTCCAAGCGGGAAATGGATTCTGAGCTATTTGAAAAAATCTGCATTAAAGCCAAGGCGGATTCGGGAGGCCATTTGCGGATGGGTCTGTATAACTGGACAGAACCGACGCTTCACTCCCGCCTGGATGAGCTGATTTCCATCGCGATGAAGCACGATATTCCTTGTGGAATCTCTTCCAACCTGAATTACGACTACGACTGGGCGAGGTTTAAGCCATTAAAAATGTGGAATTTCACGATTACCGTTTCAGGCTTCACTCAAAAAACCTATGCCATTAACCACCGCGGCGGTCGTATTGAACCTGTTCTAGCAAATTTGATCCGTATTTCTGAAACTCTCTCTGACTGGGAGAGCTACAAGGATATCGATGTTCGCTATCTCGTTCACAGAGATAATAAGCATGAGGTGCATCTTTTCAAGCATTTTTGTGACAAACTCGGTTTAAAGTTTACTCCCTATCATGCCTATTACATGCCGATTGATCGGATGTTTGAAGGGCTGGAAGGTGTTCCCGATGGTTTTGACTACATTGAATATTCCCCCCAAATGGTTCAGCAAGCCATTGGCAATCACCGTTCTAGCAGATGCTTCATGCGTGACACGCAAGTGACATTGGACATGGATGGTCAATATTCCGTCTGTTGTGTCGAATCTCCTTCTTCGCCAAAACTTGGGAATTACCTTGAAGATAGTTGGGCAGATATGCAGCGTGCACGCGTTACGAGTGATCTCTGCGCTAAGTGCATTAAGAAAGGTATTAACATTTTTGCAACTTATGGCTATGAAGAACCGGTTGAGATCCAGGAGGCTATCCAACAAACTCTTAAATCAGATCTGAATTCATTGCTTACCCCCTGATTCTCTCCCCGCGGGAACAAGTTTCCATTTAACGAGTGCTTTGTCGATGGATGCAAGGGTGTGCCAGGAGCCCTCAGAGGGGGCCCAATTCTGCTCCTCTAACCAAGCTGCGTAAATGTTTAAGCTGTGTGGTTCGAGAGTGACCGGGGCGTCGTAATGGGCGCCGATTAATTGCCTTACCCCATCCAGCGCATCGAGGGCGTGAATCCATGCCACAAATTGTTCTTTGGCCCGCACTAGCACCAGGCGTTCTAGAACCGGTGCCAGGGTGAACGGAGTGGCCTTTTTTTCACAACGCGACAGCAATAGGTTGGCCTGATCCTCCCAATCCTCGCTCCAGCGGAATGGATAGAAACCAAAGTGGGCATTGGCCCGACGATTACCAGGGGTCCAGAGGTCTCGCCTAATGAGTCCCCATTCAGGCACTTGCACGGAAGCGGGTCTAAAGAAATTGGCAAAAAGAAGAATCCTTTTCCATCCTTTGATTCGCTGTTCGGCAGTATCCAGCAAGGGTTCTGAACCCCTCTCCCTGGCATGGAACAGCAAAGGTGTTGGATCCAGGCAAAAGAGCTCAGGAGGTGTATCCGTGAAGGACACAAGAGCATCCGTCAGCAACAGGCTGCCCGTGGCTCTATCCAGGCAAGCCACCTCCAAAAATTGACCCAGCCCGAGATCTAATGGCCCCAGAGCAACCCACTTCAGTTGCTCGAGATGGGGGTAGCCATCCCTGCCTAGCACTTTGGTTCGCCCAAGGGGGAAACCCAGCCAACTCGAGGGAAGCCCCAGGGGGAAGCTCCACTGACAATCGCTTAGCCAAACTGTGGCGGTGGGAAAAGCCCGGGCCATTGCCGGTACAGGCACCTTGTGCTCCAGACCGGAGGAGGTTGGTAACACGATCGAACACACAGGGCCATGCAGGTTCTCCAGGGCCCGCAGCGCACCAACGACTTCCTGGGTGGGGGGCACGGGCGCATAGAGCAGGAGTCCCCCCTCCACCTTCACCACGGTCATCCGGATCGGAACGGCGACGTACCAGACCCCATGCAGTTGCTCAAAGGTCCAGATCTGACCCGGCACTCTTTCGCGAATCAGGGTGGCCCGTTTCCCATAGGGATAAAGCGGCAGCAAGGGCCACCAAGGCCAGCTCCGTTGACGCACCTCGCTGTTGTCTTGTTGGGAGGGAGCGTTCGCCATAGGCGTTGGCGATGGAACTGATCGCGCCCCGATTATGGCCAACAAAAAGCCCCCTCCTCAGAGGGGGTCAGAGACGTCATGAGAGCGATGGGATCAAGGTCAGCCGATGGGAGGAGCCACCAGCGCCACAGGGGAGGCTTCTGTGGAGGCCAGATCAAGGGGGAAATTGTGAGCATTGCGCTCGTGCATCACTTCCATCCCGAGGTTGGCACGGTTGATCACATCTGCCCAGGTGGGCAGCACTCTGCCCTGGGCATCCAACACCGATTGGTTGAAGTTGAAGCCGTTCAGGTTGAAGGCCATGGTGCTGATTCCCAGGGAGGTGAACCAGATGCCCACCACGGGCCAGGCAGCCAGGAAGAAGTGCAGGCTGCGGCTGTTGTTGAAGGAAGCGTATTGGAAGATCAGACGACCGAAGTAGCCGTGGGCAGCCACGATGTTGTAAGTCTCTTCTTCCTGACCAAACTTGTAGCCGTAGTTCTGGCTCTCGCTCTCGGTGGTTTCACGCACCAGAGAAGAGGTCACCAGGGAGCCGTGCATGGCGGAGAACAGGGAGCCACCGAACACACCAGCCACACCCAGCATGTGGAAGGGGTGCATCAGGATGTTGTGCTCAGCCTGGAACACCAGCATGTAGTTGAAGGTGCCGGAGATGCCGAGGGGCATGCCGTCGGAGAAGGAGCCCTGACCGAAGGGATAGATCAGGAACACAGCGGAGGCAGCAGCGACAGGAGCGCTGTAGGCCACGCAGATCCAGGGGCGCATGCCGAGGCGGTAGGAGAGTTCCCACTCGCGGCCCATGTAGCAGAAGACGCCGATCAGGAAGTGGAAGACCACCAGCTGGTAGGGACCACCGTTGTAGAGCCACTCATCGAGGCTGGCGGCTTCCCAGATGGGGTAGAAGTGCAGACCAATGGCGTTGCTGGAGGGGATCACCGCTCCAGAAATGATGTTGTTGCCATAGAGGAACGAACCGGCAACGGGCTCGCGGATGCCATCGATGTCCACAGGGGGGGCAGCGATAAAGGCAACGATGAAGCAGATAGTGGCAGCCAGAAGGCAGGGGATCATCAGCACACCAAACCAGCCCACATAAATGCGGTTGTTGGTGGAGGTAACCCACTGGCAGAAGTTTTCCCAACTTCCAGCCTGGCCTCTGCTGCGAACGGCAGTGCTCATGGAATCAGTAGGAGTAAATCAGTACGGAGATGGAACCCCTGCAGAGAAGAAGAGGTTCGTTAGGAATACCCAGGCCATGGAGACATGGGTGATCTTCAACCTAGGAAGATCACAGCCACACGCAAGTGATGGCAATCAATTGTTGAAAGCCTTTGGGAAAGTTCATCGGCGTGGGCTCTCAGGCTCCTTCGTTCTGCAGCTTTTGGATCTGATCCTGTTGGGTGAGCCAGCCCCTGGCCTCTTGAAGAAAAGCGCCCCAGTTGAGCCTTTCGGCCTCAGCAGCCTTGGCCACCAGAAGGGGTGCCTCGGCTTTGATCGCCTCCAGATCCGGTTCACTGACGCCGACGCTGCGGGCCATCAGATCAGCCATCGCGTGACCAACCACCCGTGTGAGGTAGGCCGCGCTGAGGGCTTGAAGGGTCCCCCCTACCAGCCATGTGCCCCCATGCAGCTTGAACGCGCTCACCACCGCCTGGCTGCTCCACTCCGCCACACCCATGGCCAGGGCCGCCTTGCCCAGATGCAGGGCGGCTGTTTTCAGTTGTTCCAAGGTCCATGGGCAATTCCAGAGGCGGGCCATCTCCCGCAGCATGAGTCCGTTGGCTGCACTCAGCACAACCAGGTCGAGGCTCAGCGCAGGGCTCACCAACACGCCAGCTGCGACCAACCATTGGGTGCGCTGTTGGTATTGCCGCCATTGCACCCTTCGCAAGCGTTCAAGGTCGGCCTGCCACCGGCCATGCAGGTGCTCCAAACAGCGGCAGAGGGTGGATTGGGGGAGCTGCTTGCCTTCCCGCGCCATCCATTGGGAGAGCGGAGCCAAACTGGCCTTCAGAGCCTCGGTGTTTCCATCCCAGAGAAGGATTCGCTCGGGTTTCGCCCCTGGCCATTGGCTGCATAGATCAGCCACCCAAGCCTCCGGCGAACCTGGGCCGTTCGCTTCCATCAGCACCCAGAGGGGAAGGTCGGCAGGAAGAGCCTCCAACCAGCGGAGGTCTGCGGCCATGAGCGGCGGCTGGAGATGGAAGATCAGGGCGTCGCTGGAGGCGAATGGGTGGCTCCACTGCCACTGGGAACTTTTCCTGGGCAGTGGATCACTCACCACCAATTGCAGCGGCACGGCTCCCCGTAGGCCAACCTGGAGGCCGTAAAGGTGATCCTGAGGCAACCTTCCCGAACCCACCACCGCTAGCCGCAGGCCCGATCTTCCCGAGGCAGAAAGCAGCTCCTGAAGAGCAGCTTTGCGACTCTCCTGAGACTCCACATTGGAATCAAGCTGCGCAAATTCAGGGAGAAGGCTTTGGCATCGCTCGCTCCAGCTCTCGACCGTTTTGGGGCTCAGTGGTAAGGAGCGCCCAATCTGTCCCTTGGCGAGCCAGAGCCATCCTCCTGCCAGGGCTCCAAGCCCCAGCCAAGATCCGCCTCCATGGAGGCCATGGACGGCCACATCCACCAGTACTCCTCCAGCGGAGAGGAGGAGAGCTTGTTTTAGACCAGACGACACGGGTGAGGGAAGAAAACTATTGCCATCCCCGCAGTGTGGCGCACACTCCTTCCCCTTGCACCGAGGGTAAACTGGCCTTTACAGGTGTCATGCCAGTCCTCAGATGGCCAGCGCGATGCCAGGCTCAGTGAACTGGCGCTTTGGGGGAGAGCAACTGCAGCTCCCAACCCTGACGAAAGCCCAGAAGCGTCAGATTGATTTTTGCCTCGCCCAACTGCAGCGGGCCGAAGGCTGGCGAGCGGATCTCCCCGTGTTGCTGCTCAATCGTTGTTGGTTGCGTCTCACGGTTATCCCTGTGGAACGACTGGCTTTCGAGCTTCCACCCGATCTCAGCCGAGCGGCCCCTGAGCTGGTCCGCTACAGCGAATTGATGGAAGCGGGATGCCCACCCCATCAGGCCCAGCAGCAGTGCTGGTTGGAATTTGGCCCTGAGGCTTTTCATCTGGCCCTTCAACGTTTCTGGCAGGCCCAGGAGCGAGGGGCTCACGGCTGGACCCTGGAGCGCTATCTGGACGTCCTGACGGACTATCGCCATCTTTTTTCTACCGAGCGGCCGCGTCCCCTTCCCCTGCTCGTGCTGGCCAGGGCCTCGGCCCTCTCGTTCTGTTCTCCAACAGTGGCAGTGGATGGGCTGTTCTGGCTGCGTCCGGGGATTGCCTTGGGCGAACCGTCGATGCGTCACACTTGCGCCTGATTCCCATGGCTTCATGGCCGACGGCACCCCCTCTCCGATTCCCACCGAACGCCAATCCGATCGTTTTCGCGGCGATGAATCATCTCGTGGAGATCGGTCCGCAGGCCCACGAGAGGGTGGATTCCGCATCCGCCTGAGCGACAACGAAATGCGTTCTGCTCGGGCCCTTCAGGAGGCCTTTGGTTTGCGCTCCACCGTGGCCGTTCTCGGGTTTGCCCTGCGCACCCTCGGCCAGCAGCTTGAGGAAGGCAAGCTCGATGAACTGGCGGCCCAACATCGGGCCCAGATGGGACCTCGTTCTGGGGGTGGGACGGGGTCAGGTCGGCCGGAAGGCCGTCGGGAGCGCCCGGAGGGTGGTCGTAGCCCAGAGGGACGTTGGCAGGAGGGTCGGGGTTCAGGGGGGCGAGGAGCCAAGGTGGATCCCTTCGCCCGCCCATCCCGCCCTGCAGTGGCTCCTCAGCCCGTTGAAGAGCCTTCATCTGAGGCTTCCCTCCCTGAGGACCTTCCCTCTGAATCTGTGGGCGTGCTCCCCACCGAATCCTCTGCCATGGACTCTGAGCCGTCGGACGTGTTGCCATCCACGTTGGAAGCTTCCGACGTTTCTCAACCCGCCAACGCATCCAGCGAAGAGGCTTCCCCGACACCTGAGGAATGACCCAAGTGGCCCTGTCCCCTTCCGCAAGGCCAAGGGTGCTCTCAGGCGTTCAACCCACCGGTGCTCTCCATCTTGGCAACTGGTTGGGGGCGATCCGCAATTGGGTAGATCTTCAGCGCGACCATGACACTTTTTTTTGTGTGGTCGATCTCCATGCCATCACGGTGCCCCATGATCCCGCCCTCCTGGCCGAGCACACCCTTACCACGGCGGCACTCTATCTTGCGTGTGGGATTGATCCCTCTGTTTCCACGGTCTTTGTGCAGAGCCACGTCAGTGCCCACAGCGAACTCTGCTGGTTGCTGAACTGCGTCACCCCCCTGAATTGGTTGGAGCGCATGATCCAGTTCAGGGAAAAGGCTCTCAAGCAAGCAGACAACGTCTCGGCAGGTTTACTGGATTATCCGGTGCTGATGGCAGCCGACATCCTTCTCTATGACGCTGATCGAGTACCCGTTGGAGAAGATCAGAAACAGCATCTGGAGCTGGCGCGAGACATCGCCCAGCAGCGCATCAACGCCCGCTTCGCTCCCAGGGATGGGCAGGGAGAACCGATCCCGATCCTGAACGTGCCGGAGCCCCTCATCCTCCAGGAAGGCGCCCGTGTGATGAGCCTCACCGATGGCCGCAACAAGATGAGCAAGAGCGATCCCAACGAGGCGTCCCGGATCACTTTGTTGGATTCGCCTGAAAGCATTGCCAAGAAGATCAAGAGAGCCAAAACCGATCCAGTGATGGGCCTGGAATTCGGAAATGCCGACCGTCCCGAGGCCGACAACCTCCTTGGGCTCTATGCGCTGACCAGTGGCCGCAGCCGTGACGCTGTGGCTCGAGAATGTGCCCAGATGGGGTGGGGCAGCTTCAAGCCCTTGCTGACCGAAGCCGTCGTGGAGGCACTCAGGCCGATCCAGGGGCGATATGCAGACCTGCGTGCGGATTCGGGTCAGCTCATCCGCGTCCTAGAGGCTGGGGCCGATCAGGCTGGCGCTGTAGCCCAAGGCACATTGGAGCGTGTTCGGAAGGCTATGGGCTTCCTCCCCACCTCTGCGCAAGGGCACTAAGCACAACTTAACAAAGTCGAAAGATCCCATCACCACTCCTGATGGAGTGGGCTCTATGGGGAGTCCCACACTGTTCCCGGTGATACGCCTCCTGGTGGTCGCCCAGATCCCCTGCCTGGTCTTGGTTTTTTAAGCGTTGAAGAGGGGCGTTTGGGCCGTGAGTACATATTTTCTTCTGCTTGTCCACCCCACCGCTGGGGGGGTGGCCATTCCAGCGCCGCTCCAGCGAAGGTCTCCCACGTGTTAGCTCCAACTGCTTGTTGTTCCGTTTCTGCTACGACCGTTCGGGTGGCCAAGCAGCCCTTATGGGCTCTGTTGTTATCTTGAGCGCCCTGCCCATGGCCCCTGCAACCCGCCTGGCATCCGCCGAGATGCCGGTTCCTCAGGTTCGCACCGTTGTCGTCACTCCTGCGCAGAGATCGATCCCCAGAGCCCGCCATCTCGATTCGGCCGACGACCAGGCTTATGCCATCACCCCTCAACGGCGGGCGCTCCTGAACACCATCCGATATGCCGAAGGCACCTGGGTGGGAGGGAGTGACGACGGCTATCGGGTGATCTACGGCGGCGGCCGGGTGAATCGCCTCGACCGCCATCCGGAGATCACCGTGCGACGCACTTATGTGAGTGCTGCAGCGGGTGCTTATCAATTCCTCCCAGCCACCTGGCGCGAGGCCTCTCGCCGGCTAGGGCTTTCCGATTTCGGCCCCCAGAGCCAGGATCAGGCCGCCCTCTATCTCATGGAGAAGCGGGGGGCCCTAGCCTCTTTCGATTCCCAAGGATTGACTTTGGAGGTTTTGGCCCGCCTAGCTCCTGAGTGGGCTTCGCTGCCAGCCCATCATGGAGGGAGTTACTACGGGCAGCCTGTTAAATCAGCCGTTGAGCTCAAGCAGTTCTACGCAGATGAGCTGGAGCGCCTCCAAAGTGCCTAAGGCTCCCGGTAAACCACTCGCCCCCGCTCATCGTTTCCCACATCCAGAAGGTGCACTTGCAGAAGCTTGTCGATCTCTTGCTGGAGATCGAGACTGTTGAACTGATTGGGGAGGTCCAGTTCGATCAGGGCGTCGTTGAGGGTGAAGCCCCTTTCGCCACATTGGCGGGCTAGCTTCAAAAGCTGTCGATCCACCGATGGGAGTGCCTTTCCTGCCCCCTCGGGAAGCTTCAACTCACGATTGACACCCTCCACCATTCCTGGGATCAGCAGCAAGTCAATTAATTGCCCGATGCCGCACAACCCGAGGGTGAAGAGCCAGAGGAAACCGGTGAGGGGTTTGCGGTTGTAGATCCGATGGATGCCACAGAAGCCCACCAGCGAGAGGCACCAAAGTCCATAGCTCAGAGCCAGACTCCGGGGTTCCTCGCCAAACCCGGGAAGACGGGTTCCAGGAGCGTCAGGGGGTTGGGAGCGGCTCACGGTGGCCGATGCAAACGTGGAATAGCTGGATTGTCAGTCTTCCCTAGGTCCGGCAACAGAGTCGGATTGCCGCGCTTGGACCGCCGATGCGAGCGCTGCCTAGGATTGATCCTTGTGGCAACAGCGGGTTGTTGGTTCTGTGAGCAGTTCTTCCTTGGCCCCAGTGGTCACATCACCCCAGCTGGCAGCGGAGATGCACCTGCCGAAAACCAGCGAGAGCCCTGCCTTGTTGCGCATTCGCCATTCCATGAGCCATGTGATGGCCATGGCCGTGCAGAAGCTTTTTCCTCAGGCCAAGGTCACTATTGGTCCCTGGACTGAGAATGGCTTCTATTACGACTTCGACCATCCCGATCCCTTCACCGAGGCCGACCTCAAGGCCATCAAGAAAGAGATGGTGCGCATCATTGGTCAAAAGCTTCCCTTGGAACGGGTAGAGGTGAGCCGGGCGGAGGCCCAGCAACGCATCGAAGCCCAAAACGAGCCCTACAAGCTGGAGATTCTGGCGGGTCTCCAAGAGCCAATCACCCTCTACACCTTGGGGGAGGGCTGGTGGGATCTCTGCGCCGGCCCTCACGTAGCCAACACCGCTGAACTCCATCCCCGGGCCTTCGAGCTGGAGAGTGTGGCAGGGGCCTACTGGCGAGGAGATGAGGCCAACCCCCAGCTGCAGCGCATCTACGGCACCGCCTGGGAAACCCCGGAGCAGCTGGAGGAAGACCGACGGCGGAAGGCCGAGGCCCTCCGCCGCGACCACCGCAGGCTCGGAAAAGATCTGGATCTGTTCTCCATCGAGGATGAGGCCGGGGCGGGGCTGGTGTTCTGGCACCCCAGGGGCGCCCGCATGCGCCTACTCATTGAGGATTTCTGGCGCCAGGCCCATTTCGATGATGGCTATGAGCTGCTCTACACCCCCCATGTGGCCGATCGCAGCCTTTGGAAAACCTCTGGCCATTTGGATTTCTATGCCGACTCGATGTTTGGCCCCATGGCGGTGGATGAGCGTGATTACCAGATCAAGCCCATGAACTGCCCCTTCCATGTGCTCACCTACGCCAGCCGGTTGCGCAGCTATCGGGAATTGCCGATCCGCTGGGCGGAACTGGGCACGGTCTACCGCTACGAGCGACCTGGGGTGATGCATGGCCTGATGCGAGTGCGGGGGTTCACCCAGGACGATGCCCACGTGTTCTGCCTGCCCGACCAGATCGGTGCGGAGATTCTCCGGGTGCTCCATCTCACAGAGCGCATCCTCTCCACCTTCGATTTCCGTCGCTACGAGATCCACCTCTCCACGCGGCCGGATAAATCCATTGGCGAGGACGCCGTGTGGGATCTGGCCACCCAGGGGCTGGTGGAGGCCCTGGAGCAAAAAGGGTGGACCTACAAGGTGGATGAGGGGGGCGGCGCCTTTTATGGCCCCAAGATTGATCTGAAGATCGAGGATGCGATCGGCCGCCTCTGGCAGTGCTCCACGATCCAGCTGGATTTCAACCTGCCGGAACGCTTTGACCTTCACTACGTGGCCGCCGATGGCACGCGTCAGCGCCCGATCATGATCCACCGGGCCATTTTTGGCTCCCTGGAACGCTTTTTCGGGATCATGACCGAAAATTACGCCGGCGATTTCCCCTTCTGGTTGGCCCCCGAGCAGGTGCGCTTGCTTCCGGTGAGCGAAGGGGTGTTGCCCTGGGCGCAAACCGTGCTGGAGAAGCTCAAGAGCTCTGGGGTGCGCGCCACCCTCGACCTCAGCGGAGACCGGCTGGGCAAGCTGATCCGCAACGGAGAGCAGATGAAAATCCCCGTGCTTGGCGTGATCGGTGCCAAGGAAGCGGAGACTGCCTCCGTGAGCCTGCGCACCCGGCGGGAGGGTGATCTGGGCGTGGTGAGCCTGGAGCAGCTGATCAGCGGCGCCACCCAGGCCAATGGGGTCAGGGCCGCCTCCCTCTCCCTTCGCTGAGGCCGGCCAGCTTGACCCTTCTTCTCTCTGGTGACATCGGGGGCACCAAAACCCTTCTGAGTCTCTACCGAGCCTCCTCCGCAGGATTGGAGTGCCTCAAGGAAACGCGCTACCCCTCCTCCGAGTGGAGCCATTTGGGGGCCATGGTGAGGGATTTTCTCGAGGGTGCGGAAACCCTGGGCCTTCCCCCACCGGCGGCCACCTGTCTGGCGGTGGCGGGTCCCGTGGAGGGGGGACAGGCCCAACTCACCAACCTCAACTGGCACCTCGATGCGAAGGATCTGGCTGCCCACTGCGGCCTTACCAAGCTGGAGCTCGTCAACGACTTTGCGGTGCTGGTGTATGGGCTGCCCCACCTCCAGTCGCACCAGCTGGCCCAGGTGCGGCCCGGGCAGGCCAGGGAGGGGGCCCCGGTGTTGGTGCTCGGCGCAGGCACGGGCTTGGGCGTTGCCATCGGCGTGCCCACTTCCTCCGGTATGAAGGCCCTGCCCACGGAGGGAGGCCATGGCAGCTTTGCTCCCCGCACGCTCCAGGAATGGCAACTGTCCCAATGGCTATTGGCCGATCTTGGCTTGGAGCGCCTCTCCATCGAGCGGGTGGTGAGTGGAACGGGCTTGGGCGCCGTGGCGCGCTGGCTCCTGGCGGAGCGTCATCCCGGTGGCGACCACCCCCTGTGGGCCCTGTTGACCCAAGGGGGAGACTGGCCGAGCGCCGTGGCCGAGGCCGCCCACCAGGGGGACAGCCTCGCTCAGGAGGCCTGCCAGCTCTGGCTCGGGGCCTATGGCGCCGTGACAGGAGATCTGGCGCTGACCACGCTTTGCCAAGGGGGCATCTGGCTAGCGGGTGGCACGGCGGGCAAGCAGCTGGAGGGTCTCCGCTCCCCGGAATTCCTGGATGCCTTCCTAGCGAAAGGGCGCCTGCGTCCGGTGCTCGAACCGATCCCCATCCAAGCCATCACCGATCCAGCGGTGGGGGTGTTCAGCGCCGCCTGCCGGGCCCGCATGCTCGCCGGCGGGGGGATGGGACACTGAGAGGAGAGGAGCGAGGCCTATGGCACAACCCCTGATCGGCGAGGGTGTCGTGGTGGATGTCCCAGCCACCACAGCCAACATTGGTCCGGGGTTTGATTGCCTCGGGGCGGCCCTGGATCTCAACAATCGCTTTGAGCTGCGGGTGGTTGAGGGGGGGGTCGACCGGTTCGATCTCCTGATTGAGGGCCCGGAGGGATCCCACCTGCGGGGTGGACCCGACAATCTGATCTACCGCTCCGCCCAGCGGGTGTGGAGGGAAGCGGGGGTGGAGCCTGTGGGGTTGGAAGCCCGCGTTCGGCTGGCTGTCCCCCCCGCGCGCGGCCTTGGCAGCAGCGCCGCGGCGATTGTGGCCGGCCTGATCGGGGCCAATGCCCTGATTGGCGATCTCCTGAGCCGGGAAAAGCTCCTGGAGCTTGCCATCGTGATCGAAGGCCACCCGGACAATGTGGTGCCCTCTCTCCTGGGTGGTTTGTGCCTGACTGCGAAAACGGCGGTGCCCAACTGGCGGGTGATGCGGTGTGAGTGGCATCCCTCCGTCCTGGCGGTGGTGGCGATTCCGGGGATTCGCCTAAGCACCTCCGAGGCGCGGCGGGCCATGCCGCGCAGCATCCCGATTCCCGATGCGGTGACCAACCTGGGCAGCCTGACCCTGCTGCTGCGTGGTCTTCGCACTGGGGATGGGGAGCTCGTCGAGGCCGGGATGAACGACCGCATTCATGAGCCCTATCGATGGGGCCTTATCCAGGGCGGGCGAGACGTGCGGCAAGCCGCGTTGGAGGCTGGAGCCTGGGGATGTGTGATCAGTGGGGCCGGACCGAGCCTGTTGGCCCTGGCCTCGGAAGATCGCGCCCACGAGGTTGGCCAGGCCATGGAGCTGGCCTGGCGGGCCTGTGGGGTCACCAGTCGCCATGCGGTGCTGGGCCTGCAACAGAGCGGTAGTGCCTGGAGTCCTCTCTCTGCGGTGGAGGATCAGCCCATCCCTCCCGCCAAGCGCCAAGTGGGCGCTGCCGCAGGGGTGAGCCGGGGGCGAAGCCGAGGGCGCCAGGGCTGAGCCCCAGACCATTTCGGTGTCTGAGTAGATATGCTCACCACCATTCCAAAATCGCCTGAATCCCTCTCCCCGCGGCCAGGCCGGGGATTTCCCTTCTTCCCTTCCCCCCCCGCGTTGTGATGGACGGCACCTTTCCCTGGCTCACCCTGATCGTGCTGCTGCCAGCTGCGGCCGCCCTGGCCGTGCCTCTCCTTCCTGGGGATCCCTCTGATCCAAAGCTCCCCAGATTGGTTGCCCTTGGGGTGTTGCTGGCTGACATGCTCCTGATGCTCTGGGCTTTCAGCCAGCATTTCGATGGATCCCTGAGCTCGCTTCAGCTGGTGGAACGGGTGAGTTGGGTGCCGGCGATCCATCTGGAGTGGTCGCTGGCGGCTGACGGCCTCTCCGCTCCACTGGTGGTGCTCAGCGGGCTTGTCACCCTTCTGGCCGTTGCCGCCAGCTGGAGTGTCACCAAGAAACCCAGGTTGTATTTCGCCCTCCTGCTTGTGCAGGCCTCAGCTCAGGCCTTGGTGTTTCTCTCCCAAGACTTTTTGCTTTTCTTCCTTGCCTGGGAGCTCGAGCTGGTGCCTGTCTATCTTCTGATTGCCATCTGGGGAGGCACCCAGCGCTTATATGCCGCCACGAAATTCATCCTCTACACGGCCACCGCCTCTCTGTTGATTCTGGTGAGCGGATTGGCCCTAGCCCTCTCCGGAGACACCTTCACCCTCAACCTCAGTGAACTCGCCTCCCGATCACCCGGTGGGACCTTCGGCCTCCTCTGCTACCTGGGTTTCCTTATCGGCTTTGGCGTGAAGCTGCCCATGTTCCCCCTGCACACCTGGCTTCCCGATGCCCATGGGGAGGCCAACGCTCCGGTGTCCATGCTTCTGGCTGGGGTGCTCCTCAAGATGGGGGGCTATGCCCTGCTTCGTTTCAATGTTCAGATGCTTCCTGCGGAGCATCTCCGGCTCGCACCGGCCCTGATGGTTCTGGGGATTGTGAACATCATCTGGGGTGCTCTCAATGCCTTTGCCCAAGACAACGTGAAGCGGCGCATTGCCTGCAGCTCCGTGAGCCACATGGGCTTTGTGCTTCTGGGAATTGGGGCCGTGGATGCCCTAGGCCTCAGTGGGGCGATGCTCCAAATGATCAGCCATGGGCTGATTGCGGCAGCCATGTTCTTCGTTACTGGTGTGTTCTACGAGCGCACCAAGACCCTCTCGATCCCCAACATGGGTGGTCTGGCCAAGGTGCTGCCGATCACTTTTGCCTTCTTTCTGGCCAGCTCCCTGGCCTCCCTGGCCCTGCCGGGGATGAGTGGCTTTGTAAGTGAAATTACCGTGTTCCTGGGCATCACCTCCAACAGCGATTTCACCACAGGCTTCCGGGTGATCACGATTGTGCTGGCGGCCATCGGCCTTGTGCTCACGCCGATCTACCTGTTGTCGCTCTGCCGCAGGGTGTTCTTCGGCCCACGGATCCCTGCTTTGGCCATGGTGGGCGACATGAACCCCAGGGAGTTGGTGATTGGGATGTGCCTGCTGGTGCCCACACTGGTGATTGGCTTTTGGCCGAGGGTGGCCATTGATTTCTATGAAGCCAGCACCAATGCTCTGTCGGGCCAGCTCGCCAGCCAGACCCTGGCTTTTGTGGGAGGTTTCCCTCTGGGTTAGCCCCAGAGAAGGCCGCTTTGAGTTGGAATGACCCCAGTGCAACGGAGCTGAGTTCTTTCCCCATGAGCGTCACCCTTGAGCCGCCAGCCCTCCTTGCGGGGGAAGGCCTGCCCCAGTTTCAAGCCATCACACCGGATCAGATCCAGCTGCACATTCCCGAGCTCCTTGCCGAGCTGGAAAGCGAGCTCAGTACGCTAGAAGCCAAGTTTGCGGCAGTGCTGGAGCAAGGTCACCCCCTGGCCTGGCATGGGGTCATGGACCCCCTCCACCGACTCACCGAGCGCCTGCGCTGGAGCTGGGGGGTGGTGTCCCATCTCAACGGCGTCTGCAACAGCCTGGAGTTGCGGGAGGCCCACGCCAGCCAGCAGGCGGCTGTGGTGGCCTTTGGCCAACGTTGCGGCCAAAGCCAGGTGATTTACAACGTGCTCAAGGCTCTTCAGGCTCAGGGGGGTTGGGATGGCACCCAGCAACGGATCCTGGATGCGGAGCTGCGCGACATGGAGCTGCGCGGGGTGGGTTTGGAAGGCAAAGCCCAGGGGGCTTTCAACGCGGCCAGCCAGGAGCTGGCCGAATTGGCCACTCGCTTCGGCAACCAGTTGCTCGATGCCACCAGCTCCTGGTTGTTGACCCTGACCACCCCTGAAGAGGTGGAGGGCTTGCCTCAGAGCCTCCTGGAGCAATTAGCCCAGGCTGCACGCCAGGCAGATTTGAGAGCCCCCAACGGCGGCGAAGCTAGTGCCGAGGCAGGCCCCTGGCTCATGGGGTTGGACATCCCCCGTTATGCCCCCTTTCTCCAATACAGCCGCCGCCGAGATCTTCGGGAAAAGCTCTATCGGGCCCATGTGAGCCGAGCTTCCGGTGAAGAAGGCAGCAACTGGCCCCTGATCAGGCGCATCTTGGAGTTGCGTCGCGAGCAGGCTCAGCGCTTGGGCTATGCCAACTGGGCGGAGGTGAGTCTGGCCTCGAAGATGGCTGGCTCGGAGGCGGAGGTGGAGCAGTTGCTGGAGGATCTGCGGATCGCCTCCTTCCCAGCGGCGCAGCGGGAGCTGGAGTCGCTGCGGGACTGCGCCGAGCGGGCTGGGGCCTCCGAGGCGGCCGACTTCCAGCCCTGGGATGTGAGCTTCTGGGCTGAGGTGCGTCGCAAGGAGCTTTTTGCCCTCGACAGCGAAGCCCTGCGCCCATGGTTCCCCCTCCCCCAGGTGCTCGAGGGGCTGTTTGGCCTCTGTGATCGGCTCTTCGCCATCCACATTGAGGCCGCTGACGGTGAGGCCCCCGTTTGGCATTCCGATGTGCGCTTCTTCCGGGTCAACGACCGCGACACCGGTCTGCCCATCGCCGCGTTCTATCTCGATCCCTACAGCCGTCCGGGAAGCAAGAGGGGCGGCGCCTGGATGGATGAATGCCTTGTGCGCCAGATGAAGGCCGATGGCACCCCCGTGCTGCCGGTGGCCTATTTGGTTTGCAACCAGAGCCCCCCAGTGGGCAACACCCCCAGTCTGATGACCTTCCAGGAGGTGGAAACCCTGTTCCATGAATTCGGCCATGGGCTGCACCACATGCTCACCACCGTGGAGCGCCCTCAGGCAGCTGGCATCAACAACGTGGAGTGGGATGCGGTGGAGCTGCCGAGCCAGTTCATGGAGAACTGGTGTTACGACCGCGCCACGCTGATGGGCATGGCGCGCCACTGGCAAACAGGCCAGCCCCTGCCCGCGGAGGAATTCGAGAAACTCCAAGCGGCCCGCACCTTCATGGGTGGTGCGGCCACGTTGCGCCAGGTGCATTTCGCCCTCACCGACTTGCGCTTGCACAGCCAGTGGCACCCGGAGTGCGGCCAAACACCCGAGCAGCTGCGCCGCGAAATAGCACGCTCTACCACGGTGCTCCCCCCCATTGAGGAAGACGCGTTTCTCTGCAGCTTCGGCCATATTTTTTCTGGGGGTTATTCAGCCGGCTACTACTCCTACAAGTGGGCCGAGGTGCTGAGTGCTGATGCCTTCAGCGCTTTCGAGGAGGTGGGGCTCGATAATGAGGAGCTCATCCGCGCTACCGGCCGCCGCTTCCGCGACACCGTGCTCAGCCTGGGGGGCAGCCGCCATCCTGCTGAGGTGTTTGAGGCCTTTCGCGGCAGGGGCCCATCGGCGGAAGCGCTGATTCGGCACACGGGGCTGGCCAAGTAGGGCCGTGCAGTGGTGGGGAGTGACCTTGAAGGGGGTTGAGTGGGGGAATGCCTGGGCGCAGCATTCTCCCAAAATCCCACACACCAACTGGATTGTGGGGGATCACCCCGCCATCCCCTCTGAGTCCCTGCGTTTTGTGCGCCATGGTGGCCCCTCGGAGGAGGGAGAGCGCCTTGAAAAGCTGGCCCTCAAGTGGTTCGCCCATCACCCGGACGACCCCCCAGCCTGGGGAGCAGCCAAGCCCATGAGTTGTGGCCGCACCTTCTCGCTGCTTGCGGGGATCGGCGCCTTTGAACTCACGTTTTGCCGTGGGGAGGAACGGTTGATCCTCCTGCTGGAATCACCTGGAGATTTTGCTGTTTGGGGGCCCGGGATCGCCCACAGCTGGAGAGTGCTGAAGCCCTCTCTGATGATGACCCTTCGCTGGGAGCTGGTGGGCGAGGACGACGGCTGAGTGGCCTTTAAGGGGACGTTTGACTCTGCCGATCCATGCCCCCCAGTATCACTCCAAGCTCCTGTAGTCGCCCTGAAGGATCAGGTGTCGCCTCCCACAGAGGCCCGAAGTGGAAAAAGGCAACCCCCAGACCCCGCTGCTGAAGGGTTTCCGTTTTCCCGCGCAGCAGGGGGATGGGGGTCGGCTGCATTTTCTGGCCCGCCATCACAGCCACCGCCATCGGCACCTTCTTCTCTTGAAATTCCAGCCGGCTCAGCTCTGCGGTGAAGCTGGCTAGATCAGGCCGGTAGAGTTGTACCACCACCTCATCCACCAGGCCGTTCTTCACCCAGGTGCGCCAGTCCTGCAGCTGAAGCTTGTAAGCAAAGTCCGCGTAGTTGGGAGAGAGGGAGAGAAACAGGGTTGGCTTCCGTCCCTTCAGGGCTGTGCGGAGTCGTCGAAGAAAGCTGGTGAGTTTTTCGGCCCGCCACCGCACCCAGGCAGGATCCTCCGAATTCGAGGGAACGGTGCGTCCGGTCTCCTTGAGATAGAGAGCCCTGGTGTAGGCGTCGTATCCAAAGTCACGGGGGAGGCTGAAGTGATCATCAAATTGCACCCCATTCACGTCATAAAGCGTCACCACTTCCAACACCAGATCGGTGAGCAACTGCTGCACCTCGGGCCTGAACGGATTGAGCCACACCACCTCCCCCGCCGCGCTCATTGAGGTGGTGCCCCCATCCCGTTTCTGGGTGAGCCACTGGGGGTGGCGTAGGGCCAGTTCGGAGCTGGGAGGCGCCATGAAGCCAAATTCAAACCAGGGCACCACCTGCATCCCCCGAGCGCGGGCCAGACCAATCAGTTGTGCCAAGGGATCCTGGCCTTGCAGACCGCGCACCGTGAAGTCCTGAATCTTTCGCTGCTGGGTCACCCTGCTGGCGTAGTAGGCGTAACCCCCGTTCCACACCACCGGATAGAGGGTGGTAAATCCCAGGCGCCCCAGCTCCCCAACCGCCACTTCAAGCTTCGGGCCGTCTCGCAGTGTTCCCATGTCGTTGAGGGTGAGCCATACCCCCCGCAATGGTCGGGCTGGCCTTACGGCCTGGGTTGGTACCCCTGGCATGGCAGGAGGAGGTGGGGGGGGAGGAGCAGGCTGGGCCTCTGCGCTGGGCACACACCAAGGGTTGATCGAAGCGAGGGCGAGGCCACAGAGGAGGCGCCATCGGCTTCCCCGAAGCCAGACCCTGGCCAGCTGTGGCGGGGCTACCACAGCCATGGCAAAAGACGGGTGCTCTGGGCTTGATAAGAGGCGAACTCAGGATATTTGGAGGCCATCTGCCGTTCTTTCTGCTGGATACGCTGCAGGTAGATCAACAACACCAAAGCTGGCACCAGGTAGGCCCATCCCATGCCGGCCACCACGGCAAAGCTCAGGTAGCGCAAGAGATCTCCCAGGTAGTTCACATGGCGCACCTGGCGCCAGATGCCATCGGCCACCAGCCCGGCTCCCATGGCCTTGGCCGTCATCTTCTGCACATCCGCCGTGGCATTGATCAGGCTGCCAAAGCTAAACAGCCCCACCCCCAGGGCCATCGCCCCGTTGGAGATGGGGGCGGGATTGAGGAAGGCCAGCAGCCCCGGCAGGCTGTAGAGCACACCGATGAAGAGCAAGGCCAGCGCAAAGCGACCTGGCCCCACCCGATCGGTGAAGAGCTGTTGGGCTCTGGCAGGAAACATCCATTGCTCCAGCAACCACCACAGGCAGTAGCTGATGTGCAGGCTCAAATACAACACCTGCCGGGGGCCGGCCAGCCCGAAGCGGACCGCCATCAGAACGAGCAGGACAACCGTGAGGGCTTTCGCCCAATTGATCGCGGTCAGCTCGCTCCAGCCTCCCCCTGCGTCCCGTTCCACCCTGATCGCCCTTGGATCGGCGCACCCTACCGGGCCCAACCTCAGGGCCGCAGGAGCTCCTCGGCCACCTGGGCCACGGAGGCTGGATGGGCCATGAGTTCATGGTGCTGAAGGTTCAGCGGGCGCAAGACTTCTCGCCGACCCACCGGCAGTACAGCCTTCCATCCAGGCACCACCATCACATCTGCCAGGCAGTAGAGCGAGCAGCACTCAATCCCATCCAGGGCCTGTGGTTCTGCGTTCAGTCGGGTGAGTAGGCCGCTGCCCACTTTCATGTCGCCCACACTGGCCAGCAGCCGGCCTGGCCAGGGCTGGGCGATCCAGGTGCCCTGTTGGGGACTTGCCACACTGGTGAAACGGCGCACCCGTTTGTTGCCCCCTAGCAGCTGGATCCAGCAGCGGCTGATCACCCCGCCCATGGAAAACCCCATTACATCTAGGGTTTGGCGCGGTCCGTAGCGCTCCTCAATTTTCCCCCCCAGCTCAGCTGCGAGCGACTCCAGGGGCACGACCCCAAGTCCATGTGGCAGGTAGGGAATGAACACCTCTCGGCGCTCTCCGAGGGCTCGCAGAAGGCTGTTGAACAAGCCTGGAGTATCCCAAAGGCCGTGAACGAGAACCAAGGGGGGCCTTGGGCTTCGCTGCTCGGTTGGTTCATTCGGAGGGACCTGGCTCATGGGCTCAGGGGCCGGTGAGTGAAGCTTCGCTCTCCGCTGGCATAGTCGGCTGCAATATGGCCTTCACCCCGCAGAAGATAGCGGTAGGTCACCAGGCCTTCCAGGCCCACGGGCCCTCTTGGAGGGAGGGTTTGGGTGCTGATACCCACCTCCGCGCCGAAGCCGTAGCGGTGGCCATCGGCGAAGCGGGTGGAGCAATTCCAATACACGCCGGCACTATCCACGCTGGCCAGGAACTGCTCTGCGGTGGCCCTGTCGCTGGTGCAAATGGCCTCGGTGTGGCGGGACCCATGCTGAGCGATATGGGCCAGTGCCTCCTCCAAATCCGCCACCACCTTCACGCTCAGGATCAGATCGGAATACTCCGTGTCCCAGTCGGCCTCGGTGGCAGAGGTGGGAATCCCGAGGGCGCAGGCCTGGGGATCGCCCCGTAATTCCACCCCAGCTCCTTGCAGCGCAGGGATGGCCGCCGCCAGGAAGGCAGGAGCAATGGTCTGATGCACCAGCAGGGTTTCGATGGCATTGCACGCCGCCGAATACTGGGTCTTGCTGTCAAGGGTGAGCCGCACCGCCTGTTCCACATCGGCGGCGCTATCGATATAGAGGTGGCAGAGGCCATCAGCGTGGCCCAGCACAGGAATCCGGGTGTGGTCCTGGATGTAGCGCACAAGTGCGTTGGAGCCCCGGGGGATGATCAGATCCACCAGACCATCTAGGCGCAGCAGGGCCAGGCTCTCTTCCCGGCTGGTGAGCAGCTCCAGGCAGCTGGGATCCACAGAGGTGCCTGCCAGGCCCTGTTGGAGTGCCGCCAGGATCGCGCTGCAGCTGCGGGAGGCCTCCTTCCCTCCTTTGAGGATGGCGCCGTTCCCTGAGCGGATTGCCAGGGAGGCGATCTGCATCACCGCATCGGGTCGGGCCTCGAAGATCACCCCCAGCACCCCTAGGGGCACGGTGATTCGCTCCAGCACCAGGCCTGCGTCCAACTCCGTATGCAGCAGGCGCCGGCCAAGGGGATCGGGGAGGTCCGCCACCTCCCGCACGCCGGCAATGGCTCCTTCGAGTTTGGAGCTGTCCAGCTTCAGGCGAGCCACCAGAGCATGGGCCAGACCTTCTGCGCCGGCGGCCTCAAGATCAGCCTGATTGGCCAAGAGAATGGCCTCTCGGCAATGCTCCAGGGCATCGGCCATGGCCCGAACCGCAGCCTGCCGTTCCCTATCGCTGCAGCGGGCCAAGGCCATGGCACCCCGTCGCACTCGGGCAGCCCGCTGCAGAAGCTCCGGGGTGGGTTCGGGAGGTGGGGGGAGGGTGGCTTGGCTCATCCGGCCATCATCCCAAGGGAGGTCCGCCAACCTTGATCGGAACGCCCAGACCCACCAAAAGATGTGACGACTCCCCCCAGCAGCGGGTGGAGATGGCTAACTCTGAGGAGTAAGAGTCGCAACATCCATGGTCGTCACCCCCGCAGGAAGCCCCGCCACGGCTGGCGCTTTCCCCGAGGTGCTCAAGGAAAGCGGCCAGCGGGAGGTGTTCTGCGGCCTCACCTCGATCGTGTGGCTGCATCGCCGCATGCCCGATGCCTTTTTCCTGGTGGTGGGCTCCCGCACCTGCGCCCACCTGATCCAGAGTGCCGCCGGCGTGATGATCTTCGCCGAACCCCGCTTCGGCACTGCGATCCTGGGGGAGCGGGATCTGGCGGGTTTGGCCGATGCCAACGATGAACTTGATCGTCTCGTCGGCGACCTGTTGGAGCGTCGTCCAGAGATTCGCACGCTTTTTCTTGTGGGCTCCTGCCCCAGTGAGGTGATCAAGCTGGATCTCTCCCGCGCCGCCGAGCGCCTCACCCAGAAGATGTCGGGCCGGGTGAGGGTGCTCAACTACTCCGGCAGCGGCATCGAAACCACCTTCACCCAGGGGGAAGACCAAGCCCTGATGGCCCTGTTGCCCCTTTTGCCGGAGAGCGATGAGGAGCAACTCCTGATCGTGGGCACCCTGGCCGATGCGGTGGAAGACCGTTTCACCACCCTTTTCGAGCGGATGGGCATCCCGAAGGTGCGTAGCCTGCCGCCGCGTCGCTCCACCGACCTGCCCCCCATCGGCAAGGGCACCCGCCTTCTGCTGGCCCAGCCCTTTCTCAGTGCCACCGCCCGCGCCTTGGGCCACAGGGGCGGCCAGCTGATCGAGAGCCCCTATCCCTTCGGCGTGGAGGGGAGTCGCCTCTGGATGGAAAAGGCCGCCGCCGCATTCGGCATCAATGCGGCGGCGGTGGCCCCGGTGCTCGATCCCCTTGTGGAACGAGGTCGCCGAGCCATCGAGCCTCATCGCAAACACCTGGAAGGCAAGCGCCTTTTCCTGATGCCCGATTCCCAGATGGAGATCCCCCTGGCCCGGTTCCTCTCCCGTGAATGCGGCATGGAGCTGGTAGAGGTGGGGGTGCCCTACCTGGATCGCCAGTTGATGGCCGCTGAGCAGGCCCTTCTGCCAGAGGGCACCCGGCTCAGCGAAGGGCAGGATGTGGAGCGTCAGCTGGAGCGGGTGCGAACCGAGCGGCCTGATCTGGTGGTGTGCGGTCTGGGCCTGGCTAATCCCCTAGAGGCCGAGGGCCTGGCCACCAAATGGTCGATTGAGCTGGTGTTCAGCCCTATCCACGGCTGCGACCAGGCCGGTGAGCTGGCCGAACTGTTCGCCCGTCCCCTGCGCCGCCGCGGCGTTCTCACTTTCGCTTGATCCTATGGAACTCACCCTCTGGACCTATGAAGGCCCCCCCCACGTGGGTGCCATGCGCATCGCTGCTTCCATGGAGGGCGTGCACTACGTGCTCCATGCCCCCCAGGGAGACACCTACGCCGATCTGCTCTTCACCATGATCGAGCGGCGCGACAAGCGCCCCCCCGTCACCTACACCACCTTTCAGGCTAGGGATCTGGGTGGAGATACTGCCGAGCTGGTGAAGCGCACCATCGCCCAGGCCGTGGAGCGCTTTCAACCTGAAGCGCTGCTGGTGGGCGAGAGCTGCACGGCTGAGTTGATCCAGGACCAGCCCGGGGCCCTTGCTGCCGGCATGGATCTGGGGGGCATCCCGATGGTGAGCCTGGAGCTGCCCGCCTATTCCAAGAAGGAAAACTGGGGGGCGGCGGAAACCTTCTATCAACTTGTGCGGGGTCTGTTGAAGGAGCAGGCCCCGCCGCCCGGCAGCCCGAAGATTGTGCCCACCCGCTGGAGGGAGGAGGGGCGCCGACCCCGGGTGAATCTGCTCGGCCCGAGCCTGTTGGGCTTCCGCTGCCGTGACGACGTGCAGGAGATCAGCCGCCTGCTTGGCGAACACGGCATCGATGTGGCCGTGGTGGCCCCCCTGGGGGCCCGGCCTGCTGATCTGCTCCGCATCCCCACCGCCGACGCCAACGTGTGTCTCTATCCGGAGGTGGCGGCCTCGGTATGTAGCTGGCTGGAGCGCAGCTTCGGCATGGCCACGGTGAAAACTGTGCCCATCGGGATTGGAGCCACGACGGCGTTTCTGGCGGAGATCACGGCCTTGCTCGGAGTGGATCAGCAGGAGGGTGCCGCGACAGAGTCCGAACAGCGCTCGCGTCTCCCCTGGTATTCCCGCTCTGTGGATTCCACCTATCTCACGGGCAAGCGGGTGTTCATCTTTGGCGATGCCACCCATGCCATTGCGGCTGCTCGCATCGCCAGTCAGGAGCTGGGCTTCGAGGTGGTGGGCCTGGGCACCTACAGCCGGGAGCTGGCCCGGGAGGTGCGGGCTGCTGCTAAGGAGCTGGGCCTTGAAGCTCTCATCAGCGACGACTATCTGGTGGTGGAGAAAGCCATGGCGGACGCGGTTCCGGAGTTGGTGCTTGGTACCCAAATGGAACGCCACAGCGCCAAACGGCTTGGCATCCCCTGTGCGGTGATCAGCACCCCGCTCCATGTACAGGATGTGCCCGCCCGCTATTCCCCCCAGATGGGTTGGGAGGGAGCGAACGTGATTTTCGATGCCTGGGTGCACCCCCTGATGATGGGATTGGAGGAACATCTGATCGGCATGTTCCGCCACGACTTTGAGTTTGTGGACGGCCATCGCAGCCACCTGGGGGATGGGGCGCCTTTGGTGAGCGCTGGTGCCAATCAAGTGCACGAGTCCGCTGCGGCGATCGAACCCTCCGGTGCTGTAGCGCTGGCTGAAGCTCCACCCGCAGCAAGCGATCTGGTGTGGACCACCGATGGCGAAGCGGAGCTGCACAAGATTCCCTTCTTCGTGAGAGGTAAGGTGCGCCGCAACACCGAAGCCTTCGCGAAGGAGCGGGGCCTGAGCACCATCACGTCCGAGACGCTCTACGACGCAAAGGCTCACTTCAGCCGCTGAAGCCTTGCCCCTTCTCAGTGGGCAGCAGTCCGTGTTGTATCTAGGTTGGCAGGAGTTCCTCCGTGCTCCATGGTCATCCGCACTCGCCTCGTTGAGCTCTCAACCCTGGAGGCCGTGGCCTATCGCCAAAAACTGCGGGGTGGTCAGGTGGGCGTGGTGATCCTCCGGCAGGACACGCCCCAGCCGGGCCTTGCTCTCCTCAACCGCCAGAGTGGATCAGCTGATCCAGCTCACAACACCTCCGGCGACCTTTATCCCAAGGAGGCCTTCGAGGAAGCCATCGAGCTCACTGCTGGTTTGCCATACTCCAGTCGCGGTCCTGTCCGCTCTCCAGCCGCGGTTGGTCAGGCTGTGGGGGCCGATGCTCCCGTTCCTGCAGAACTGGGGGAAGACGCCTCCCCCGAGGCCGTGGCCACGGTAAAAAGCGCGGATTATGCCGCCATCGTGAAGGCTTACACCAACAAGAAAGGGGAGCTCTCCTATGAGCTGCTCAACAAGGCCCTCATCCAGGCAGCCCGCTCCAACCCGTTCGTGGACACCATGGTGACCAATGGCGCTTCGCTTGAGGAGATCCGCGACCATGTGGTGAAGGCTAACTTTGAGGCCGTAACAGGCAATCGCTCCCTAAGCCAGGCAGAAGTGCAGCGAATAATCGACTTGCTGGATGAAGTGAGCACCCACTCGGTGTTGCGGGAGTTCAATGAAGCCCTGCGTAAGATGTTGGCCGGACTCTAACCCTAACCATAGTCTAGGGCTTGAGTTTCATCTCAATAGTGAGCGCTTCCGAAGAAACTCCTCAAAGCCATCGCTGATCAACCGACTGCCAGCTTGTGTGAGATGGCTGTAATCAGTGTACATTCGGGTTCCGTCAACATAATTCTTGCAATTCAGTTGATCTGGCTTGCATAAATATGGAAGGGGGTCGAAAACGTGGAGGTTAGGATGTCGCTTTTCTAACTCATTCAATCTTGTGGCGATCGGGCTAATCTCTTCTAACAGTTGGTCTCTTGGTTTGCTGAGGAAACAGTTGGGGGAGAGAGAGGTTCTGTACCACTGAAGTGTGCAATTTTGGCTGGTGAATGCATCCCATCCGCCGATGAGCGAAAAATCAGGGGTCGGGGAAGTAATCACCACGGAGGCTCCCCTTTCGCCAACTTCTCTCACAAGTTGATCTAGATCCCGCAACCAGGATTCCCATCTGCTCAGGCCTTTTGTCAGCCCTGGGTCCTTGCGTTGCTCCTCCGTGCGGAACTGCTGCAGGCTATAGGTGATCAACAACAACACATCCCCTTTCTTCAATTCAGCGAGTGTGAGATCAAGCAACCGTTGTTGATTCATGGCGTCCTTTTTCCTCGAGGTGAGTGATCCTTCCCATCGGTTTTCAATCAAGGGAACAGACTGACCCCCTGCATAGGCCTTTCTAGCCCAGAGACCCTGCCGGTTTGGGATACGGCTCAGCCAATCATCAAGATGACTCGTATGGCTATCGCCCATCACGAAAAATCTCTGATTGATGCCACCGGTTTTGCTTTGGATGATGCATGTCTGTGCTGCTTTGACGGGGTCCGGTCCTTCTCCCATCCACCAAAGGCAGTTGGCTGGAATCAAGGGTTTGGATTCATTTAGATTTCCCTGCAGCTGTTCCAGCTTTCTGTCGCCAGTGAAGAGAGGACGACCTCCTGGCCAGTTCATCAGGAGCAGAGGGACCACTGCGCTGACACCAACCAGACCTAATCCAAAACAGAACGGTTTCCTGTGGCCGTTGAGCCAGGAAGCATGGCGCACTGGACATTCCACAAAGCGATATGACAGGTAGGCAAGTCCAGCCATTGCCCCCAGCTGGAGAGGTATGGTCCAGGGTTGAATGCCAATCGTCCATCGGCTGAGCGATAGGACAGGCCAGTGCCAGAGGTAGAGGGAATAGGACAGCAGCCCGATCCATCTCACCTTTGACAAGGACAGCAGTCGATAAGTGGTGGTTGAAGCTTTTAAACAGGCAAGCAGTAGGCCTGTGAGGAAAACAACTGCAATGGTTGTCTTTACGCGAAAACCCGTGAACAGCAGCGCTGTCAGCAAGCTCATCACCAAGCCTGCTGGAATGCGTTGGCACCATTGGAGGAAGAAGGGCCTTCGCAGAGCGAGAAAGACAAAAGCTCCCAGGCCAATTTCCCAGAAGCGAGTTGGCATCGAAAAGTAGGCAAATGGCTGGTTTGAACTGCTGAACTTGATGAAGGCAACAAGGGAAAGAACGCAGAGGGAAAAAAGGATTCCCATGAAAGTTGCCTTTGCGTACCGACGAAAGCGCGTGATACCACTTAGCCACACCAACAAAGGAAAAACAAAATAAAATTGTTCCTCTACGCCTAGGGACCAGGTATGAGTGAAGGGATTCAGATCGGTGGATGCCGAAAAATATGACGTAGAGTTCTGATAAAGTGAAATATTTGAAACACCAAACAGAGAGGCTATACCTGTCTGTAGTGTTTTGCTTGGAGCTGGATCGAAAAAACAGGCGAGCGGTGTTACTATTAGAAGCATTGTTGCGAGAGCTGGCAAAATCCTCTTGATGCGCCTGGCGTAGAAATCAAGAAAAAATCCAGCAGCATCTTTCGATGGGTGATTCAGCAATGACCCTGTAATGACATAGCCTGAGATCACAAAGAAAATGTCAACACCCAAATAGCCTGAGGGCAGTAACCCTTTGTCAAAGTGATTTAATATCACTGCTAATACGGCAAATGCTCTGAGCCCATCAATCTCTGGCCTGTAGATAGATGAACTTGCTGTATTGCGTGATTCGATAGAAGTCATCGTTTTACACATAATTGCTCTTTTGCACCTGCAAGCTCGTGCAAATATGCCAATATAATCAAGCCCTGCAACCCCACTCGCAAGCCTTTCCTCAGACGAGGTGTGGGCCTAGGAGTGCGGCTAGGCGGAAGGTGTGACCATCCCATGACGTAAAGAGTTTCTGAACCTGGTGTCTAGCTACTTCCGATCTGCCATCTCCGCAGTAGGCGCGGAAGCTTAGCTTGAGAACCACCAGCCTAAGCCCTGGAATCTGAGTCGCCGGCTTGCGAAACCCCATTGTTTCGCTTTGCGCGATCGCCCTACACCCGGCACGTCGGCTGTCCTTGGATAGGAGCAAGTGCCCTCGGCCTTTTTTGGTTCCCATGACCACCACCCTTCAACCCCCCGCCGCCGCTGGCAGCCGCCCCGACGGGGCAAGCCATCGGGAAGATGGGGAAGGTAGCCTCCAGGTGCATCAAGATCCGAGCTTGCGCATTGAAGAGGGCGCCCTCGTGATCGCTGTTTATGGCAAGGGCGGCATTGGCAAATCCACCACCTCCTCCAATCTTTCTGCCGCCTTCTCCAAGCTGGGCAAGCGGGTGTTGCAGATCGGCTGTGATCCCAAGCACGATTCCACCTTCACCCTCACCAAGCAAATGGTGCCCACGGTGATCGACATCCTGGAAACCGTGGATTTCCACAGCGAGGAGCTGCGGCCAGAAGACTTCATGTTTGAGGGGTTCAACGGCGTTCAGTGCATCGAGGCCGGTGGGCCTCCGGCTGGTACGGGCTGCGGTGGCTATGTCACCGGGCAGACGGTGAAGCTGCTCAAGGAGCACCACCTCCTGGAAGACACCGACGTGGTGATCTTTGATGTGTTGGGCGATGTGGTTTGCGGTGGCTTCGCCGCACCCCTCCAGCACGCCCACTACTGCCTGATCGTGACGGCCAACGATTTCGATTCGATCTTCGCGATGAATCGCATCATTGCGGCTATCCAGGCCAAGGCCAAAAACTACAAGGTGCGTCTAGGGGGGGTGGTGGCTAACCGCAGCCTGGATACGGACCAGATTGACAAGTTCAATGATCGGGTGGGCATGAAAACCATGGCCCATTTCCGCGATGTGGATGCGATTCGCCGTTCCCGCCTCAAGAAGTGCACCATCTTTGAGATGGAATCCAGCCCTGAAGTGGAGGCGGTTCAGCAGGAATACCTTAACCTGGCTCGCACCATGCTGGAAAATGTTCAGCCCCTTGAAGCAGAATCACTCAAAGACCGTGAGATCTTTGATCTCTTAGGATTTGATTAGTGTTGGCGGGGATTAATTCTTCAGAGCCGGAATTCGGGCCGCTTGTTCTGATCGATGCTGCGATTCAGTAGTTCCCCGAGGGTAAGGCCGATCGGCAGGTCGCCTGCAAAAGCACTGCCTTTGACCTGACGGTACAGTTTGTTTTCCACTAAGAGATATTGCATGTCTGAGAGCGGCACGGATCCTTCCTTCTCCACCAGCTCTGAAGCGTTCCGCAACAGATAGGCCACGAAGTTCCTGAGGGGCGCTTTGGTGGCCATCTGCCGGGCATTTACATAGAGGAACATGGGTCGCGAAAGGGGCTGATAGGTTTCATTTTGCACGGTTTTCACTGAGGGCAGTACCTTTCCCTTGGGCCCCACAATGGCTAGCGCACGGAGCTTATTGGCATTGGCTTTGTAGTAAGCAAAGCCGAAATACCCCATGCCAAGCTTCGTGTTGGCCACACCTTTGACAAGGACGTTGTCATCCTCGCTATTGGTCGTGTCGCTCCGGCTATTCCCTTGCTCGCCCGTGATGGCTTTGGTGAAGTAGTCAAAGGTGCCGGAGTCCCTGCCAGGGCTGAAGAGCTTGATCGGTTGGGCTGGCCAGCCTGAGCGCACTTGGTTCCAGCGCACCACTTTGTTCCGCGCCGAGCGGGACCACAACGTCTTGAGCTCAGGTATCGTGATCTCTTGGGTCCAGGTGTTGCCGGGATGCACCACCACCGTGATGGCATCAAAACCGATAGGTAACTCATAGAACGTCACCCCAGCGGCCTTGCAGGCGGCGAGTTCCTTCCTGCTGATCGGGCGAGAGGCGTTACTGATGAAGGTCTTGCCGCTGCAGAACTCCCGGAAGCCTGCGCTTGTGCCGTTTTCCACCACTGGGCTAAAGCGGACTGCTTTGCCCTGGGCGGTTCCTAGGAAGCCCTTGATCGCTAGTTGCGTGATCGGCCCCACCGTGCTGGAACCGCTGATGGCAATGGGTTCGCCTACAGGTTGGGCCCATGGCCCGGGGTTTGTGATGCCCCAAAGCACACAACCCATTCCCGCCAAGACGCGACACACCGATGCGATGCGCAATCCGGGACGACCCATCAAATCCTCCTTGCACATTCATCCTGATGTGCCTATGGAAAGGGGAAGTTAACGGCCGATTAAACCCCGTTCTGCGTTCAGGCGCCGTGCTGGTGGTTTCAGACCTCCCGGCGGTTAAAGGTGTCGCAGCTGTTGATATCGCCGGTTTTCAGCCCCGTGGCAAACCATCGTTGCCGCTGCTCAGAGGTCCCGTGGGTGAAGGAGTCCGGGCGCACTCGGCCGCTGCTTTGCCGTTGCAGAGCGTCGTCACCAATGCGCGCGGCGGCGTTCATGGCCTCCTCGATATCCCCTTCCTCCAGGGTGCGACGTTGTTTGGCTGTGGAGTGAGCCCACACACCAGCCAGGCAATCAGCTTGGAGTTCTAGTCGGACGGAGAGCTGGTTGGCTTGCGCTGCGGGCAGGCGTTGCTTCATCTGGGTCACCTTCTGCTCAATACCAAGCTGGTTTTGCACGTGGTGCCCCACCTCGTGAGCGATCACATAGGCCTGGGCGAAGTCGCCCGGCGCCCCCAGTTGTTGCCGCAGCTGGCGATAGAAGTTGAGGTCGATGTACACCTTCTGGTCCCGCGGGCAATAGAAGGGCCCCATGGCCCCGGAGGCCTGGCCGCAGGCCGAGGCCACAACCCCATCAAAGATGACCAGGGTGGGCGGGCGGTATTGGCGTCCAACCTCCCGAAACTCCTTTTCCCAGGTGTCTTCCGTGTCAGCCAGCACCACCGACACGAAATCAGCCAACTGGTTTTCCTGGGCCGTGGGTTGCCGGGGCCTGCTGGCCGTGGGTCCTCCCATCCCTCCTCCTGTTCCCATCTGTTGGAGCACCACCATGGGATCTCCCCCCAGTAGGCCCACAACAACGGCAAGGAGGAGGCCCCCCAGGCCGATTCCCCCTGCCGCCATGGCTGGACCAGGCCTGCCCCGCCGATCGTCCACATTGTCGCTTCGACGACCGTCGCTCCAACGCATGCTGAACTCCTGTTTAGATTTCCGCCGCGGCTCGCTCCACCAAACGCCTGGCCACGGCTTGTACACCCGTGTGCTGATAAGTGTCGGTGAAGGCATCCAGGAAGATGGCCAATTGCTGGAACCCCCCCTGCCATGGCCCGAGGGTAGTCTCCAAGGCCCTGACGGCACGCTGGCTTGTCAGGCCCAGCTGACTTGAAAATCCGCCGGCCCAGTCCAGCCAAGTGTCCACCCCACGGCGCAGGAAGTTGAGATGGGCCTCATCACCCCTTCCTGGAATCATGGCGGCCATCCCGGCATAGGCTGGCAACTGGCGAAGCTCCTGGTGGCCAACCCGGCCCAGCAACCCATCCATGCGCTCCAGGGCCTGGTCTCCCAGGGGAAGCAGGGCGTCAAAGCAGACGAGTGCCGCCATGCGAACCTTTGCTTCGCCTGCATATTCATTCAGGGAGGCCCGGAAATCGGAAAAGCTGTTGCCAGGCAGACCGTTCACCTGGGTGAAGGCCAGCATCTCTGAAGCAACCTTCAGGCTCAGATCCGCAGCCTGCAAGGTGTCCGTAGGAGGGGTGAGATTGGCCAGCCGCTTCACCAGCGGGAGCCCTCCAGTGACATTGGCCAGCACCCGCAACCCCCCTGCCGCCTTCTGCGACCGGTTGACGGCGTCGTAAAGGCTCATTGCCCGGGTGTAGCCCTCATGCCGGGCACGACTCAGCTGATCAGCACGTGCCCTCACCTGTTGCATCAGCTCCGGATCGCTGGTGCCCAGCACTTCACTGATCAGTTCTTCTGCGCTGGTCACATTGCGCCATCCCCCTGGGACAAGGGTGCTGATTCCCCGCAGGGAAAGAACGGTGAGATTGCGGCGTGGCAGGCGCTCGAGGCGCTCAAGAACGGTGGCGCTCATGCGGCGGGCTCCAGGACAGGTGACTTGGCAGGGGCGGTCCGCTGGGGCAGCGGCAGTTTCAGGGGTGCGCCCTTTCCAGAAGGAAGGGAACGGGGGGCTTGTGGAGTCTCAGGAGCCAGGGGCGCAGGGGCTAAGGCCGCCAGGGCTTTGAGATCAAAGGCATTGAGGAGATCGTGGCGATCGTCCGCGGTGAGTCCTGCCCCCTGCCCGATCACCTTCACCTGAAAACGATCGGCTACCAGCAGCGCACTGGCCTGGGTTCCCTGGTCCACCAAGGGCCAACTTTGTAGTTCAAGCTTGGCGCCGCTGAACTTGGCTCGGGTGCTTGGTGAGGTCAACACATCAGAGATGGAGAGCAACGCCTTGGTGGTCTCTCCATCCTTCAGTCGGGCCTGACTGAAGCCTCGCTTCTCTTGGGTGAACACCAGCTGCTCTCCTGCGTGAAGCTTGGGAAAGAGGGGGTTGAAGGCGGGGCCGTTGACCACTAGTCGGGTGGAGACGTTGCCCACCGTGCCGCCGGGCAGCCAGGAACGGAAGGGAAGAAACAGGAACGCGCCGATGAGCAGGCCAGCAACAAGCAGCAGACCGAGCACCCAGCGCAGGGTGCGGGACATGAAGGGAGCATGCAGCTGTAGATGTGTTAGCAAAGCTGGCTCCGTTTGCCGCGTTTCGCCGCAATTTGCCCCGTTTTTCCCTTGCCTGAACCAGGGTCAGAGACCGACTAGTTTCAGGGAAAGATCCCAGAGCCTGGAGGCGGTGGTTGGGTTGCTGGCCTTGTCCGACAACTCCTGGGAGAACGGAAGACCATCCTTGCGTTGCCGGTTGCCCCAGCTCCAGTGAACCCCGGAGACGGCGAAGGCCGGTTCGGTGACTACATCCGCAACCCGCTGACCAGCGAGGGCTTGGCTCACATAGCCCCCGGTGATGGACTTCTGAAACCAGGGAAAGATCGTCTGGAAGGCCTTCGGGGTATGGCGGAACAGGGGGGTGTCGGCCACACAGCCGGGATAGAGCGACGTGAAGAGGATGCCCGTGCGCCCATGCTCCCGACGATGGAGTTCCTGGGTGGTGATCATGTTGCAGAGCTTGCTGTCCTTGTAGGCTTTCCCCGGCTTGAAGGCCCGGCCATCTGCCATGCTGAAAGGGGTTTGAAATCCTCCCTCAAACCCGGTTAGATCTCCCAGATCGGCGGGGGCTGGGATAGGGATCTTTCCCCCCAACTCCTTGGAATTCGCCGTCACCGTTCCGAGCACGACCAGCCGGCGGGAAGGATGGGTTGAGCGCTCCAGGTCGGGCAGCAGCAGCTGAATCAAGAGAAAATGACCGAGATGGTTGGTGGCCATCGAAAGTTCATAGCCCTGGGGAGAGCGCATGGGCTCCTTTAACCGAGGCAAGTACACGGCGGCATTAATCACCAGGGCATCCAGTGGCAGCCCGGAGGAATGGAAGCCCTCCACCAGTTGGCGCACACTCTCCAGATCCCCGAGGTCGACCTGGAGATGGGTCACAGAAGAATCAGGGATGGCAAGTGCTTTCTGGGCGCGCCGAGCTTTGAGGGGGTCTCGGCAGGCCATCACCACATGCCAATGCCGATCGGTAAGGGCTTTGGTGGCAAACAAACCCACACCAGAGGATGCTCCGGTGATCAGAACAGTGCCAGAGGCGGGGCTTGAAGCACTGCCAACGCCTTGGGTGCTGCTCATGGACTAGGAGAAACGACGACCTACAACTCCAATTTACGGGCCAGACTGGAGGTCTTCAGGGCCCCTGGGTCCGGGGAGCAATGGCGACGGCAGGCTCAGCTGGAAGGGGATCGGTGGATTTCCAGACGACCCGAAGGCGGTTTGGAGCAATCCATTGGCTCTGTTCCCGGATTAGCCTTTGCTCCCCTTCCACCATGAACAGCTGATCAAAACGGTCCTGGGCCTTTAACAGTTGGGCCTGCTCAATCTCAAGAACTGCGCTGAGCTCCCCTTGGCGGTCCATCCTTTCCTGATAGGCGCCGGCAAGACGGCACAGACTCACCCCAGCAACCACCACAAGTCCTAACTTCACCGACAGCCCGATCAGACTGCAAACAAGCTCGCGCCGCTCTTCGTTGAGAGACAAAGCCTCCGCCCCAGAGGAGACCACGATTTGAACGGGCAGGGAGCCGGAGGTTCGGTGGTGGCTTCTGGCTTTGTCCATGCCTGCATCGAGAGCCGAACCTGTCAACGGGCTCTTTGGACGCCTTTTGGAGCGAACCGGGGGGCTAACAGGAATGGAAGCGCTGGCCTGAATGGGGGATGGCACAAAACATCGATAACACAGGTGCCGCTTATAACGCGCCCTGGGCTCGCTGCCAAGTCCTGGGTTGAAAGGCGGGCGCCTCAGGCCTTAAAGAGACTGAAACTTAGGCGCACAGCCAGAACGCCTGCATGGGCAGCCACCACCAGGGCAATAAGGATTTCCGTCTGGGTCAGCATGATGAAGCAAATGGGGCTGACCCATTCTTCGTCCTCAGCCAGCTACGGTCCATCTTTGATGCCGGCCCTGTCACAGCTCTTGATGGCCCACCCCTCTGCGCTTGTCTCGGTCAGCCGTCAGCAGATTCAAGGTCTCGACCTCTCTCCCCTTCGCCAGTGGATGCTCCTCCCGGTGGCGGAGCTGCTGTCCCTTAGCGGGTCGCTCAACCTGGAGTTGGTCTGGCCCACCGCAGCCGATGATCCGAGGGAGCTCTCGGAGATTCCGGAGGTCCGTCTCTGGTGCCTGCGGGCGGATGCGGAGTTCCCGTGGCTCCCCTTTCTCCTTGAGCGGGCGGGTGGCACCTTGGCGAGGCATGTTGCAATGCTGTTGCCCCATCGCTTTAGCCGCAACGAGGGGCTTCAGTTCGCACCTGACAGCCTGGAGCTCTGGATCAGCCATCGGCTGTTTCAGCTGGATGCGCTCTCACGCCCTGCAGGCATGGATTGTCGACAGGGCCTAGGCCAGATGGCAGCAGTGCTGGGCTACGAGCTGGACCCTGGCTTCTGGGTCTTCGCCTCTCGCCCTTGATCTGGATGGGATCCCTCTGCCTGCGCAGACTTCCTTCCTGCTCGCTCCCGGGGGCCTTTCAGATGGCCATCGACGCCTGGCTGCTAGAGCGCGTGATCGATGGCGATCGCGATGGACCCTTGCTTCGCTTCTATCGATGGAGCTGCCCCACCTTGTCCTTGGGCCGATACCAGCACCATCTCCCCCCCAACTGGCTGCACCTTGCCGGTGAGGGACGACTGGCGCTGGTGCGTCGTCCCACTGGCGGCGCTGCCGTTCTCCATGGGGGTGATCTCACCTATTCCTTGATCTGGCCCAATCCTCCCCGCCGGCGACGCGAGGCCTACCACCTCAGTTGCCTCTGGCTCCAGGAGGCTTTTGCTGCCATGGAGTTGCCCCTGGAGTTTGGCGATTCCCCCTGCCAGCCCCACCAGGCGAACTGCTTCGCCACTAGTACCGCCGCCGATCTGGTTCATCCCAGTGGAGGGAAGCGCATCGGCAGTGCCCAGAGGTGGCGGGGCCATGCCTTGCTGCAACACGGAAGCATTGCCATCAGGCCAGATAGAGCACTCTGGGAGAGTGTCTTCGGTAGTCCAGCGCCTTGCCTGCCGGAGTTGCCCCTCTCAGAAGACGATCTAGAAGATCTTCTGCTGCGATGCGCCTCCCGCTGGTGGACTCTGGTGGCCCCTCAAGCTCAAGAACACGAGGGCGATGGTGTTTTGCTCTTGAACGAGCCTCTTGAGGAGTGGGAATGGACCGCAGTCGAGGCCAACCAAAAGGCTTATGAGGTGCTGGGTTTGGCCGGCAACCCTTCCGCCGACTCCGCCATGGCCCTGGCCACTGGTTCGAGGGCCAACCCCAATGGATAGGCATTTTGTTGCCGTGCCCTGGTCAGAAGGGGCTCGGGAAGCCGCACCCCCAGGCGCGCCAGCACGGCCTCTCCTAGATCAGGGCGTTCCACTGTGCCGCTTGGCAATCCCGATGACCCTAAAACCAGGAGCCTGGGATGCTCGTTGAGCGCGAGTACGGCCTGCCAGAGGGGGGCATCCTCGCGAATCGCGTGGAGGCTGCTCAGGGGTTGCATGTGGTCAGCCACCCGGTCGGTGTCCCAGCGTTGGATCGGAAGGTCCTGGAGGGGTTTCTCGTCGATTACCCCCTTCCAACGGCCTTGATCGCACACCAATAACCAATCGGGCGTGCCTTCACTGCCCGTTGAGATGCCTTGGGGCTGGGTCGAGGCAGGAGCGGGCGCGAGCCTGATCTGACTCACTTTCCGCAGGGTGTCCGTGGCTTCCAACACTCGGAAGCGACGCTTCGCCACATCCTGAACGCGCAAATCGCCAAGGATGCGCTCCAGGAGCAGGAGCTGCTGCTGGCTGCGGGATGCCCCCAACCCCAGCCATCCGAGCAACAACAGCCAGAGTCCGAAGCCCACCCCCTTGAACATGAGCATGACGCCGAGCCCTAGGGCCACCAGCGAAAGAAACCGACCGAATCCATTGGCCACCTCCACTCCTCGCCTCTGACTTCCAGTGACTTGCCAGACAAGGGCTTTGAGAATGCGACCTCCATCCAGGGGCAGCCCCGGGAGCAAATTGAACAGGGCGAGAACCAGATTGAGCTCGCCAAGCCGCTGGGCCATCTCTCCCAGGGCGGGAGAGAGATGGGTGGCTGCGTGCTGTCCGAGAAGCAACACTGCTCCGATCAGCAAACTGACGGCAGGACCAGCCGCCGCCATCAGAAATTCCCCTCGAGGGGTTTTGCATTCGGATTCGGTGTTGGCCACCCCGCCCAGGAAAAAGAGGGTGATGCTTCGCACCTTCACGCCGTGATGCATGGCCACGAAGGAATGGCCAAACTCATGCAGCACCACCGAGAGGAACAGCAGTAGAGCCGAAGCCAGGGATAGGGGCCAGAGCAGCGTTGTACCCAGCCTTGGACCCAGGGAATCCTGGTAATCCCTGGCGAAGACAAAGGTCAGCAACACCAGGACAAAAAACCAGGTGGGATGAAGTCGCAGGGAAATGCCGCGGATTCGCATGAGTTCCCAGCCCTGCCCCACAGCCTGATCCGCGTACATGGTGACCTGAATCTTAGAAAGGTCTCCGACACCTGTTGTCCGCCAGTGCCTGATCCCCTCTTCGCCCAAGAGAGCAACAACCCAAGGGGGATCCGGCTGAAGATCTGTGGATTGAGGGATCCCTTACAGGCAGGGGCTATCTCTGCGATGGGCGTTGATGCCATTGGTGTGGTGGCCGTTCCTGGATCCCCCCGGTTCCTGCCGGTGAAACAGCGTCCAGAGCTGTTTGCCGCAGCGCAACGGTACCAACCTGGGTGTGTGGGGGTGCTCGTGGTCGCTGATCCTGCCGACCAGGACTTTCCTGATCTACAGGCTGGGAAGGGCCATCAAGTGGTGCAGCTACATGGAAGGGAGTCGCCCCACCGGTGCGGTGAGCTGAGGAGAATCCTGGGGCCTGAGGTGGTGCTCTGGAAGGCCCTCCGTATTCGCTCGCAAGAAGACTTACCTCTCTGGGAGGCCTATGCAGATGTGGTGGACGCCCTGCTGCTGGATGCTTGGGTGCCAAATCAGTTGGGGGGAACGGGTCGCTCGATCCCCCTGGAGTGGCTCGAGGCGTTTGCTCCCGCCCTTCCCTGGTGGGTGGCAGGTGGCATCAGCCCCGAAACTGCTGAAACCCTGCTGAAAAAGGTGGAACCTTTCGGCCTGGATGCCTCCAGTGGGGTGGAGGATCGGCCAGGAGTGAAGAACCTCGAGCGTGTGAGGAATCTGGTTCACGCGCTCAAGATTGCGGGGAGCCGGCGGATTGCGAAACCTGCGGAAGGATGATTACAACAAAGATTCCTGCTGTTTAACAAGCTCGAAGAATTCCTGCTTCAGAGAGGGATCGTGGCGGAAATCACCCCTCACCACCGAATTCATCATGCTGGTTTGGGGCTCCTTTACCCCTCGCCACTTCATGCAGTAGTGCTGGGCCTTGACCAGAATCGCCAGTCCCTTGGGTTCACAGAGTCGCTCGATTTCGTCGGCAAGGATAATCACGGCTTCCTCTTGAATATGAGGTCGGGAAAACACCCAATCCGCCACACGGGAGAATTTAGAGAGGCCGATCACGCGTTCTCCAGGCTTGATGCCAATCCAGCAATTTCCAAGGATTGGTACGAGGTGATGTGAACAGGCTGAACGTATGGTAATCGGGCCGACTGTATAAATTTCATCAAGATTTTTGACGTTAGGAAAACTTGCAACCTTGGGTTGTTCCTGATAGCGCCCTTTGAACACCTCCTGCAGATACATGCGAGCGACACGCTCTGCTGTTCCCTCGGTGTTGTGATCGTTCTCAATGTCGATCACAAGGCTGCGCAAAAGATCACGCATTTTCCCCGTCACCTCACTTTCCAGCTCTTCCAGTTCTCCCTCCTTGAGAAACGGGAAAATATTGTCATTGGCAAAATACGGTGCCTGAGCTTGCTCAATCCTCTGGCGGATCCGCTCGCTGATGGGAAGCGGTTGTGCGTCGCTAGCAGGAATGGATCTGGAGCTAAACCGTGGGGGAAGGGTGGAGGTCATGGGGAGGGGTCAGAAAGCACCGACAGCTGGCATGAGAGTGAGATTCTCCACCACCTGGTGATGGGGCTGTTCGGCGAGGAAAAGCAGGGTTCGGGCCACCTGATCGGCTGAAAGCATCGCACGGCGATCGGAGGTGGTCTGAGCGGTTTCACTATCCCAATGGGGTGTGTTTACCGAACCGTGGGTGAGTGTGCTCACCAGGATGGCGATAAAGCGAATCTCTTATGCCAGGCAACGACAGAAGCCTGCAGGCCATGCTTCGTGAGGCACCCGTGATCATGGGGACGCTCAAATGGATCCAAAAAGCAGCTGTAGGCTATAGGGCCGGTTGGTGCTCTGGGGCAGAACTCTCAAGAAACCGGCCCATTCGGCGGAATTTTGCATAGCGCTGATTCAGCAGTTCATCTTCACCTAGGGCCTGGAGCCCCTTCAACTCTGTAAGCAGGGCAGCTTTCAGGGTCTCTGCTGCCTGAAGTGGAGCCCAGTGGTTGCCACCCGAAGGCTCAGGTAGAACCGAATCCACCACTTCCAGCCGCTGCAGATCGCTGGCAGTGATTCGCAGAGCTTCTGCGGCCTCCGGCGCTTTGGCCGCATCTCTCCAGAGGATCGACGCGCAGGCTTCAGGACTGGCCACGGTATAGACGCTGTGTTCAAACATTAGAAGGCGGTCGGCAACGCCGATGCCTAGGGCCCCACCTGAGCCCCCCTCCCCGATCACCGTGGCCAAGATGGGCACCCGCAGCCGGAACATGTCGCGCAGGTTGACGGCGATGGCCTCCCCCTGCCCCTGCTCTTCCGCGAGAACTCCCGCATAGGCCCCAGGGGTGTCGATGAAGCTCAGGATGGGCAGACGAAATCGATCGGCGTGCTCCATGAGGCGCATGGCCTTCCTGTAACCGCCTGGGGAGGCCATACCGAAGTTGCGGGCCACATTCTCCTTTGTATCTCGACCCTTCTGGTGGCCCAAAAGGAGCACGGGCTGTTCGCCGATCTGGCCAATCCCCCCCACCAGAGCCCGATCGTCGCTGCCACACCGATCGCCATGGAGCTCGTACCAGGAATCGGTGATGACCTGGATGAAATCCAGGGTGCTGGGTCGTTGCGGATGGCGCGCAACCTGAATTTTTTGTGCAGGCGTCAGGGAGCGGAAAATTTCCTCCCGCCTACGGCTTGCCAGGGTTTCCAGCTGGAGCAGTTGCTGGCTCACATCCACTTCCGAATCGCGGGCGAGCTGGCGGATCTGATCGATTTGTTCCTCCAGTTCGATCAATGGTTTTTCAAAATCCAGGAGGGCACGTCTGGCCATAGAGCGAATAGGGGGCTTTGGGGGGGAGGTGCCGAAGGTTCAGGCGATCACGAGGGAGGGGGCAAGCTGGTGTTTCAGTCCCAGGGGGGTGAATCCATGACGTCGGGAAGCATCGCCGATTTGCTCCATTTTCTCAATCGTGATGTTGTTGCGACCCCAACTGAAATTTGTATGGAGCCCTTCAAAATCGAGGAGCATGGCCTCGGCAAAGCAGGCAAACATCTGTCGTTTGGGATTAAACATATCTGCCCCACTCATCATTTGCCAGGTAATATCTTGCCAGAATTCAACGATTCCACCCTTGAGCACGGTGATTTCTTCATCGGCCACTTTGCTGTCCAGGTTTTTGGGATATCCCCCGTCCACCATCAAGCAGGGGCGTCGAAATGCGGTTTTTTCCAAGGAGAGGGTTTGGGGAAGGCTGGCGACCCACACCAAGACGTCCGCCTCAATCATGGCCTCTTCCAGTGCTGTTATACGACCGGATCCCAGGGATGCCTGAAGATCCAAGAGGGGCTGTTGCTGGCGGGCCACCAACAGCACTTCACCCACACCCGTCCGCTCGAGGAGCCAGCGGCACACCGCGCTTCCGATGTCTCCGGTGGCTCCAATCACAGCAACTTTGGCCTGGGAAAGATCGATCCCCACCTCTGGGGCTGTGGTTTCCACCTGGCGGCAGATCACCCAAGCGGTGTGGGTGTTGCCTGTCGTGAACCTTTGCCAATCCAGGGTTGTGCTGCGAATCTGCTGCTGTTGCAGTAGATTGAAATTTTCGAAAATGATAGATGTAAATCCACCCAAAGCGCTGATATTGATCCCGTTCTTTTGGGCCAACTCCATGGCATTTAATACCTTCCGACGAGCTGTTTTAAACCGACTCAACATCTCCGGAACAAAGACGGAATCGATGTAGGCGCCCTCAATCGTCTTCCCCTCCGGACTGGTCACCTCAAAACGCTCCACCAGTTGCGGAGGAGCGCTGCACCACATCTCCAGATCCCCATCGGCGTAGTCCGGATACCCAAGGGAAAGGGCTAGGGCCTTGGCGGCATCAAGACTGGTGGAATGACCGATGAGGCCAAACATGGGCGCAGAGGAAGAGTGTGGCAAGCAACTGCCGGCGCCACATCCTGCCATGACGAACCGTGACGCCGTTGGGTTAACCCACTAAGGCCGCTGCGGCCATCCGGGCAATTTCACGGGAATGGAAGCCAATCTCCGTAAGTGCTTCTTGATAGGCAATCAGGAAATCCTCGATCAAGTCCTCCTTGGCCATCCCTAGTTCGGCAGCATCAGCCGCCACACCTTCCAGCATCCTTCGCACATGGGGGAGGTTTTCGCGATTGGCCTGTTCGAGCTCCTCCCTGCTGCTTTCAAAATTTGCTTTGAGCCATTCCTGCCCATAGTTCAAATGGGTGTATTCGTCCTTGACGACGCCTTCGGTGATCTTTTTGGCAAAGGGGTCGGCGACAGGGATGTAGATGTGATAAGCCGAGATCGCGAAAGCTTCGATGAGCAGAGCTTGAATCAGAAGACATGTCACCACTTTGCCTTGGGCAAGAGCCGATTGAAAATTCTCACGCAATGGGGTGAAAAACTTTTGAGCAAAGGGCATATCAGCTGCGACGCCAAGGTTATTGCCGCAGGCCATGAAGCCCTTCATGTGCTTCAACTCCATCCGGGCTAACACGGCAAGCTCTTCAGCCTGCTCGGGGAGGAGAGTGCCAAGAGCGATGTAATTATCATGAGCTTCCTGCTCACCTTCGATGACAATGGCATTTATACGACTGTAGGCATCTTTGTATGTTTCACTTTTAAAGTCCGGCAGGGTTTCGGTCTCCAGACTCGTCATGGCTAGAAGGGGGAGGAAAGCTGAGTTTAAACACGAGAGTTTCCTCTTGGCGGCCAGTCACTGCTGAGCAGGGACTGCAGCCGCCGCTGCCATCCGCTCACAAGTGTGGTGAAGAGCTGTTCGCCGAGCTCGGCTGTTGCCCCTGAAGGATCCCCGATCACCCCGGATCGACTGAGTTCCTCGGTGAGCCATGCCGTTGGCGCCTTGCCTTCCCAGCTCCAGCCGTCAGGCGGTGGGTTGGGGGGGGTCAGACCATCCACTTGCCGTTCTGACCCCACCAGTTCCGGAGCCAGGTGCAACATGAGGCTGGTCTCGGCAAGGCCAGCATGTAAGCCCCCGCTGCGCTCGGGTTCCGGGATGAGAGAGCCCAGCGATTCAGGTCCCCGCCAGAGAAAACAGGGCAGCACAGCCAGGGAGGGGTGGCTGGCCCGCAGTTGGCGTGCGGCCACATCCAGCAGGCCGATCTGTCCACCGTGGGCATTCATCAACACCAGGCGATGGAACCCCCACCTCGCTAAGTCGGCTCCCACACGTTCCACAAGGTTGATGAGATCTTCAGCTCGCAGGCTGAAGGTGCCTGGAAAGGCCTTGTGCTCTGGGGCAAAGCCGATCTGCTGTACAGGGAGACGCCAGATGGGCAAATTTGCAGGCAACGACTGGATCAGCGCCTCCACCACCCGATCGGCGAAGAGAGCATCGGTAGCCAGCGGCAGGTGGGGACCGTGCTGTTCGAGGGAGCCCATGGGCCAGAGAATGGTGCTTCCCTCTTTTTGGGCTGCCGCTTTAACGGCTGGCCAGGGCAAGCGTTCCAAGCGTTTTTCCATGACTGATCAGGGCTCCGTAGAGTGTGAAGTCTGTCAACCCATCTGGTGATGGCCGGACCCGGCAAGCCCCATTCGCTGCAGCCTCGGCGGCCCGAACCCCGCAATCCTGGTGGGGGTGGGACCCCGCCGCGCCGCCCTCCCCAGGTGGTGATGTTGAAAAAGGACGAACCCAAGGACGGACCAGCCCAACCCCTGACTCAGGATCTCAGTACTGGTTCAGCCGCTGAATCCATAGCGCCGCTGGCCTCACCAAAGCCCCCCGCTCCCAGTTCAGATCTGGTGCGGTCCGAGGAGGACCGTTTCTCCTTGGCAGAGCTGGAGGGCATGACCATGGCTGATCTCCTGGGCCCTTCTCCCACACCATCTCGAAGAGGACAGGAAACCCCGTCCGTGGCCCGGGCAGAGCGCCGGCAAGAGCGCAGCGTTGACGATTTTGATTTTGACGAGGAGGCCTTCCTTGCTGCCCTCGACGACAACGAACCCATTGGCGCCACTGGCGATCTGGTGAAGGGCACGGTGATCGGCGCGGAGAGTGATGGCGTTTATGTGGATATTGGTGGCAAGGCCCCTGGCTTCATGCCGAAGAACGAATGCGGTTTGGGTGTGATCACCAGCCTCAAGGAGCGCTTCCCAAAAGGTTTGCCTGTTGAGGTTCTGGTCACCCGTGAGCAGAACGCTGAAGGAATGGTGACGGTGAGTGTGCGGGCGTTGGAGTTGCGCAAGAGCTGGGAGAAGGTGCTCCTGCTGGAGAAGGAGAGTTCGGTGGTGCAGGTCAAGGTGAATGGCTACAACCGTGGGGGTGTGACCTGCGATCTGGAAGGACTGCGGGGCTTCATTCCCCGATCCCAGCTCAGCGAGGGCGATCAACACGAAGCGTTGGTTGGCAAAACTCTCGGGGTGGTCTTTCTGGAGGTCAATCCCGAAACCCGCAAGCTGGTGCTGTCTGAAAAGAAGGCGGCCACAGCTCTCCGCTTTCGTGAGCTCGAGGTTGGTCAGCTGGTGGAAGGTCAGATTAGTGCGATCAAGCCCTATGGGTTCTTTGTTGATCTAGGTGGGGTCAGTGGTCTTCTGCACCATTCCTCGATTACCGGGGCAGTCCTGCGCGACCTTCGCGAAGTTTTCCAGCAGGGCGAGCGAATCATGGCTCTTGTAACGGCTGTGGATGGGCAGCGCGGACGGATTGCCCTCAACACCCAGTTGCTGGAAAATCAACCAGGTGAATTGCTCATCGCCAAGGAACAGCTGATGGGAGAGGCTGCAGAAAGGGCCTCTCGGGCCCTTTCCCTCCTCAAGCAGAGGGAGCAGAAGGCCTCCCAGCAAGACCACTCCATTCCGCCCCATCAGGAACCTCCCTTTGCCGCCATGCCCCAAGGAGTGAGTCCAAATCTTCCATGATCGTGAGTTCCCCTGCCCCTGCAGGTCTTCGCGGAGCCGACTGGGAAGTTGATTTTTACTCGCGCCCCGTTCTTGAGGCTGATGGACGCAAGCGCTGGGAGCTCTTGATCTCCTCAACCCCCGAGGTATCTTCCTTAAGTACCCCCCTCCTCACCACGTCGCCCTTTCGCTTTGAAAAACGCTGCTCAGCCGATGCGGTTAATTCGCAGTGGCTGCGTGAGGCGTTGGCAGAAGCCCTGCAATTGGCTCAAACCGAAGGACACCTCTCACCCGGTCGCCTTCGCTGCTGGAGAGGTTCCATGCGGGCCATGGTTGAAAGGGCTGCGGCACCACTGGGTTTGGAGGTGTTGCCAAGCCGGCGCTGTTTCGCCCTGATGGAGTGGCTGGGGCAACGGGAACGGAAAATCTACCCGGCCGAGGAGGGCTATATGGCCGGGCCCCTGGCTCCCCCTCCCCAACCTCAGCGCCCCGTACCCCTGGCCTGGCCAGAGGTGGCCAGGGGTGATAAGTGGAGTTGGGCCATGCTACCCATCGAGGCCCTCGCCGATGCTCCAGATTGGAGCATCGGTTTTGGGGCCTTGCTTCCCCTTCCCCCAGACCTCGATCCCCAGGTAGCGGTGCCGGGGATTCGCCTCTTCAGCCGTCAGCGTGCCCTCGCCATCGCCGGCTGGCTCGCGGGTTTGGAACCTGTGAGGCTTGAGCTGGATGAAGGGCAGTTGGTCCTGGAGGCTGGGCTGGATGATCGTTGGCGGCTGGCCAGGCTGGCAGAGCTGGAAGCTTCGGCCATCGGTGAGGTTTTTGCACAGGCCCGCCAGGATGCAGGTGGGTTTCAGTTTCTTGCCGTGCAGACCGCGGATGGGGATAGCCACTTCGAAGGCTTCTGGATGCTTCGGGATCTGCCGGATGGCTGAGCAATCCCCTCCGCCGTTTGACCGACCGGACGCTCTCTTCAACAACCTTGCCGGCTGGACCTGGGTGGGGACCTATGGGGGCTGGTACCTGCAGTGTGATCTGCTCCAGGGATTTGAGCATGGATTCTTTACCCGCCAGTGGGATGGGCGTGAACCCGATGAGCTGGCGGGGTATCTGAGTGCAGGCATCAGCGTGCATCGCCCCCGACAGATTCACAGTTCCAAGGTGCTTCCAGCCCACGCCGCCTGTTCTGTCCCCTGGCCCGAAGCTGATGGATTAATCAGCAGTGAGGGAGGCCAGAGCCTCTGGGTATGCGGAGCGGATTGCACGCCGGCCTTGCTGGCCGATCCCCGCAGCGGCAGGGTTGCCGCTTGCCATACCGGATGGAGGGGGGTTGCAGGTCGGATCCTGCCGCGCGCTCTCGCCCTGCTGGAGGAGGCGGGCAGTCTGCGCAGTGAAGTGATCGTGGCTCTGGGTCCAGCGGTCAGCGGTGAGGCCTACCAGGTGGAGAGGGAGGTGAGCCAGCAAGTTGCGGAGTCGCTCTTCGCACCTGAAGCGAGCCATCCTGGTGGTGCCGGGGCCCTTGAGGAGCTCCTGGCCTGTGGCGCGCTTCAAGCCGACCCACTCCCAGGCCGTGACCGGCTGGATATTCGTGCGGCAACCAAACGTCAGCTAGAAAACGAGGGCGTTTCCCCTTCCAACATCAGCGTGTGCCCCCTGTGCACGGTGGCCAATCCCTTGCTTTTTCACTCCTGGCGTCGCGATCAGGTGAAGGCTGTGCAGTGGAGTGGAATCGTGTCCCAATCCTGATTCAGGCTGCTCCCCTGTCTTGAAGGGTCTGGGGTCCATTTGCAACGATATCTTGCCCAACTGCCAAGAAAGTCTCCAGCAGAGTCTTCCCTTGAAAAGCAGCATTTGCCACTTGCAAAGAGCCCCATCATGTTGTGATAATGCAGATGTCGCATTTTTAGCAATCATGCTCACAGGGGCAGACCTCCTTTCCAAGGTCAAGGAGTTGGGTGATGTCAATAAATCCGATCTTGTTCGAGCATGTGGATATGTCTCCATCAAGAAGGATGGGAGCGAGCGTCTCAACTTCACCGCTTTTTATGAAGCCCTGCTCAATGCCAAGGGCATGGACATCGGTTCTTCTGCGAAGTCTGGGAAAGCCGGCCGCAAGCTCAGCTTCAACACCAAGGTTCAATTCAATGGGAACCTGATGGTTGGCAAGGCCTACACAGCGTTGCTGGATCTCAAGCCAGGTGACGAATTTGAGATCAAGCTCGGTCGCAAGCAAATTCGACTGGTCCCTCTGGGGAGTGAGGAAGAGGAGGGTTGATCGCCAGAGCAAGGGCTTCTGCCACTTTCAAGCCATCAATCGCTGCGGACAAAATGCCCCCGGCGTATCCGGCCCCTTCGCCAGCTGGATACAACCCTGGAGTGTTGCTACTTTGGAGGTTTTTGAGGTTCCGTGGCATTCGAATCGGAGATGAGGTCCGTGTTTCCACTCCGGTGAGCAGAGCGTCGTCGAGTAGGTAGCCAGGAAGCTTGTTGGCAAAGATCGGCAAGGCTTCCCTGATGGCGGTGAGCACAAAATCCGGGAGGCATCCGTTGAGGGTGCCCATTCGAACCCCTGGCAGATAGGACCCCTTCACGCCTTCCCCCTGTGCTTCTTTGGTGGGGGAGCTCGGTTGGTCCGCTAAAAAATCTGCCAAACGCTGGCCAGGAGCCATATAGCTTTTGCCTCCAGCCTGGAATGCTTGGTGCTCCCAATGCCGTTGAAAGGCCACTCCGGCAAGAGGGTCTCCAGGCCAACGGGCCCACGGGTCCATATCCTCGCTGGTGATGTTGACCACCAGCCCACTATTGGCATTGCGTTCCCGGCGGGAATGCTGGCTCATGCCATTGGTTACCACGCATCCTTCCTCGGACGTGGCCCCCACCACCCAACCGCCCGGGCACATGCAGAAGCTGTAGACATCCCGCCCCGTTTGCGTGTGGTGCACCAGCTTGTATTCGGCTGGACCAAGGCGGGGGTGTCCGGCCTGTTCACCCCAGCGCGCCCGATCGATGAGGGACTGGGGATGCTCAATGCGAAGGCCTACCGCGAAGGGTTTGCGGGCAATGGCAACTCCCTGTTGCTCCAGCCGGTGAAAGGTGTCACGCGCACTGTGCCCTAAAGCCAGCACCACATGGCATGCCTGCAGGCACTCTCCATGGGCCAGGCGCACCCCCTGCACCTGCCGGCTGCCGTCCCTCGCCAGGATGAGCTCCTCCACCCTGGCTCCAAACCGCACCTCACCGCCAAGGGATTGGATCTTTTCCCGCAGACTCCTCACCACGGTGGCCAGCCGGAAGGTGCCGATATGGGGATGGTGCAGGGTCAGGATGTCTGGATAGGCCCCAGCAACCACGAGCTCCTCTAGCACCTTGCGCACGTAGGTCGCTGGTTCACTGATCTGGCTGTAGAGCTTGCCATCGGAAAACGTTCCTGCCCCTCCCTCGCCAAACTGCGCATTGGATTCGGGGTTAAACCTCTGCGTTCCACGCCAGAAACCAAAGGTGTCTTTCGTTCGCTGCTTCACCGGTTGTCCCCGCTCCAGGAGAAGGGGACACAAACCCATCTCGGCGAGCAGCAGGGCGGCGAAATACCCGCAGGGCCCTGCTCCCACCACAAGAGGGCGTTGGCCGATGGTTAGCGACTGCTTCCTCTGAAGAGGTTCCACCACGAAGGCGTATCGCTCATCGGGAGTTGGCCGGAGCTGGGGGCTGTTGGCGAAACGGCGCATCAGTTGCCGCTTTTGCTTACCGTCCAGCGCCAACTCCAGATCGATGGCATAAACCAACTGAATCCCCCCTTTCCTGCGGGCGTCAATGCTCTGTTTCACCAGCTGATGGGACAGCAGCACGGAGGCCGGCAGATGAAGCTTGGTGCAGATCGCGCCCTCCAATTCAGCCTGGGTGTGGTCGAGTGACATCCGGAGGCCGTGAAGACGCCATCGTTCCATCGTTTCTTCTATCGGCCGAGCTCAGGAACCCCGCGCCGGAGTTTTCTGCGGGTCAGAACGGCCATGGCGATGCGAAAAGCCTCTTCCAAGCGCTGCATGGTTTCATTGGGTCCCCCTGTTTCAGGGGTATGAATGCTGATCAGGAGCCGGAACGCCTCTCGCACATCCGCTTCTTCCGCATCGGTGTCGAGCCCGAGGGCCGCAAAGGCCCCAAGTTCTCTCAAGGAGGGCACGTCTGCCAAGCACGGCGGGGCTTCCTCCGCTGCCATCAGGCGGCTCTTCAGATAGGTCATCTGTACGCTGGTCAGCGGCTCAGCCATGGTCCGTTTTTGTTGGAGCCATTCCAGGGCGGATAAGGCACCGAGGTTCAGGGGAAAACGGGTGCGATCTGGTAAGCCCACCACCATGGGCTCCACTTGAAGGTAGTGGCTGTGCTCAGCAAGGCCTAAATTGCGCCGGCGGCCGAGCTGTACTCGGGCCGTGCACCCCTCAGCGGCTTCGAGCAGGGCGTAGAGGGGTATGCGGCCGACCATCACTTCGAGCAGGATGTCCCCTGAGCCCACCGTAAGCTCAAAAAGGTTGCGATTGCGAAGACTGCCAACAGCCACGCCATTGACGAGGAGTAGAAGGGGCCCCTGTCCAGGCACCTTGTCGATCCGTGACACCCGGAGTCCGGAAGGCATGGATCTAACGGTAGACATCTTCAGAGCTTCACCTTAGATGGAGAAGCTGCAGGTGGGTCAAGCTCCTGCTCAATCTCCGCAATCCGCAGGCGTGTCGACAAGAGGACATCCGGATTCAGGCTAATCGAATCGATCCCCAGGCCCACAAGGAAACGGGCGAATTCCGGATAGTCGCTCGGAGCCTGACCACAGATCCCGATCTTGCGTCCGCAACGATGAGCTGTTTCGATCGCCATCTGAATCAAAGTTTTCACGGCCGGATGGCGTTCATCAAAGAGGTCGGCGACCAGTGCTGAATCCCGATCCAGCCCCAGGGTGAGTTGGGTGAGGTCGTTTGAGCCGATGGAAAAGCCATCAAATCGCTGGGCAAAGGCCTCAGCGGCGACCACATTGCTCGGAAGTTCGCACATCACGTACACCAGGAGGCCCCCTTCCCCTCGCACCAATCCCTGCTTGGCCATCTCCGCTAGCACCCGATCGGCCTCTTCTGGTGTTCGGCAGAAGGGCACCATGGGGATCACATTCACCAATCCCATCTGCTCCCGCACCCGGCGCAGGGCTATACATTCCAGAGCAAAGGCCCTGCTGAATTCCGGGGACACATAACGAGAAGCCCCTCGCCAGCCGAGCATCGGATTCTCTTCTTTCGGCTCAAAGGCAGCTCCACCGAGAAGGCGTGCATATTCGTTGCTCTTGAAGTCGGAAAAGCGGAGGATTACCGGTTTTGGGTAAAAGGCAGCAGCGATGCGCGCCATTCCTTGGCTCAATAAATCAAGGTAGTAATCCGTCGGCTTTGCATAGTTGCGGGTGAGCTGATCAATCTCTTCTCTCTCCTGCTGGTTTGCGATCCGCTCCGGGTTCAACAGGGCGAGGGGATGCACCCTGATTTGATTGGCAATTACAAACTCCAACCGAGCCAGGCCAACGCCATCGCAGGGGAGGGCAGCCAGTTGAAACACCTCCTCTGGGTTCCCTACATTGATGAACACCTTGGTGCGGGTGGCGGGGAGATCATCCAGCCGTTCCTCCTTCACCTCAAAGTCGAGCAGGCCGCGATATACCTTTCCCTGATCGCCTTCTGAGCAACTCACTGTGATCGCTTCCCCATCCTGGATGCGGGCGGTGCCCTCTCCGGTGCCCACGATGGCGGTGATGCCCATTTCCCGCGCAATGATGGCCGCATGGCAGGTGCGTCCTCCCTGGTCGGTCACCACCCCGCTTGCTTTTTTAAGGATCGGTTCCCAGTCTGGATCGGTGCGGCGGGTCACCAGCACATCGCCGGTTTGAAACCGTCCGATCTCTGAGGGGTCCTGGATGACCCGGGCGCAGCCGCTGCTAATGGCGGCACCGATGGCCCGCCCCGTGACGATGGGTTGGTCTTCTCCCCGGGAGCGCAGGTGCCAGCTGCGGAGCACCGCTCCCCTGCGGCGTGATTCCACGGTCTCCGGGCGTGCCTGAAGGATGAAGAGCTCTCCGCTGAGGCCGTCTTTGGCCCACTCCAGATCCATGGGTGTGGGGCTCCCCCGTAGCAGGCTGTAGTGACGTTCGATCAGACAGGCCCAACGGGCCAGGGTGAGGATGTCAGCATCGCTGAGGGCAAACCGCTGTTGATCGGCGTCTGGCACAGGTTCGTTGCGCAGAGTCTTGCCATCTCCCTTCGGATCATTCCCATAAACCAGGCGCTGGGCTTTGCTCCCGAGCCGGCGGCTGATGATCGGTTCAAATCCCTGGGCCAGGGTGGGTTTGTGAATGAGCCATTCATCCGGGTTCACGACGCCTTGAACAACGTTTTCCCCAAGTCCATAGGCAGCCGTGAGCAGCACTACATCCCGAAAGCCTGTTTCCGTATCGAGCGTGAACATCACGCCAGCCGCGCCCAGATCAGAGCGCACCATCTCCTGCACGCCGATCGACAGGGCGACGTCTGCATGGCGAAAACCCTGATGCTGCCGATACGAGATGGCCCGATCGTTGAACAGGGAGGCGTAACACCGCTGCACAGCCTCCAGTAGGGCGCTTTCACCCTGGATATGGAGGAAGGTGTCCTGTTGGCCAGCGAAGCTGGCTTCTGGCAAATCTTCTGCGGTGGCGCTGGATCGCACCGCCACTGCTGCTGCTGCCCCCTGCTGATGCACCGCCATCCCGCCGTAGGCCTCCAGAAGTGCACTCACGAGATTGGGCGGAAGAGTGGCCGTGAGGATCATCTGTCGGCAGGCCTCTCCGGCAGTTTGAAGGGCCTCTAGATCAGAGATGTCCAGAGCGGCCAACGTCTGATCCAGAGCTGGCCCTAATCCATTGGTCTCCAGAAAAAGGCGATAGGCCGCTGCGGTGGTGGCAAAGCCACCTGGAACTCGTACGCCTTCAGATTGCAGGGAGCGGATCATCTCCCCAAGGGAGGCATTTTTCCCCCCCACCTCACCAATCGCCGTCAGCCCAACCTGCTCGAAGGGCACTATGAGACGAAGATCTGACGTTGCCTCTGGCACCATCCCTGCCCTGGTAATGATCACACTCTGACGCGGGTATGAAGGAGTGGTTATCTCCGTCACCACATGAAGGGTGCGGCAGCGGTTAGGGATCGGTCTCCTTGTCCTGGGGTGGGGGAGGGCCTCCAGAGGGCAACAGTTGGGCCAGAACCCCTGCCCCGAGCAACACGGCTCCAAGGGTCAGGGCCAGTCCCTTGTTTTGGGCTGCGGGGCCATCCATCCAGGCCGCTGCGCTCAGGAAGGCCGCCCCCAGCAGCAGGCTCGGCACTAAAACGATCCCTTTTGCTGTGCGGTTCAGACTCATCATTCAGCTGGATGGGAGGTCATCACTACAGGGAATGGGGCTGGCCAGCCCATTGGCCACCAAGGCCTCTCCAATGTCTTGGCCTGTTTTGAGCACACGCACCTTGGCCAGCAGTATGCCGTCATGATTGCTGATGGGACGGAGGTTCACCTTCGTTCCCCGGGGACCATGCTTTTGCAGCCAGCTCAGAGCCTCCTGCTGGCTGGACTCGGGCACTGAGAGACAGGCCAGCTGGATGCCAAAACTCCTGTTTTGATCACCGATTTGCAACAGGGTTGCGCTGCGGACACTGAGGATTTCAGCTGCTAGGGCAGGTTCCGCAAGCAGGTTCGTTACTCCCGTCCACAGGAGAAGAAGCAACACCAGCTGGGGAACAATCCCGAAGACAGGCAGCAGGGGGGAAGGGGGGGAAGGGAGTGTTGGTTTCAGAGTTTGGCTCCGCAGCTTGGGCAGTAGTGATGGGCGCTGGCCGTGGTTTCTCCACAGGAGGCGCATTGCCGCACGGTGTCGATGGCCAGCTCGGGATGGGAGGGCAGACCCACCATCTGGGCATTGCTGGCGCCTGGGGGCACCATCGGGTAACAGTTTTCGCCCCGGCGCACCGTGACATCGATAAATGCGGGCCCAGGATGGGCAAGGGCCTCCTTGAGTTGGGGGATCAGATTGGCGCGATCGGTGATCTGGATGCCCCGAACCCCGAACGACTCGGCCAAACCAACGAAATCCGGCATCCCTACAGTCATTTCGGAAGCGGAATAACGCTCGTCATAGAAGCTTTCCTGCCATTGCCGCACCATCCCCTGCCAGCCGTTGTTGAGAACCACCACTTTCACGGGCAAGCCGTATTGGCTGAGGGTTCCCAGCTCCTGGATGTTCATCAAGATGCTCGCATCCCCTGCCACACAAACCACCTGCGCCTCCGGTTTAGCCACCTGAACCCCCATGGCCGCGGGCATCCCGTAGCCCATGGTGCCTAGGCCGGCACTGCTAATCCAGTGCCTGGGGCCCGTGGGGAGAAATTGGGCAGCCCACATCTGGTGCTGACCCACATCCGTGGTGATGTAAGCCTCGGGAGCGAGTTCCCGCAGGGCCACCACCACCTCCTGAGGGGCAATCTCCCCCTCTGGACTTGGCACCACCAAGGGATAGTGGTGCTTCCAGAGGGCGATGCGGGAGAGCCATCCTTCGGTGCGGCCCCTGCTCTCTTCGCCCACGCTGAGGGCGAGGAGACCCAAGAGGGCGGCCTTGACATCGGAAATGATGGGAACCTCAGGCACGCGGTTCTTTCCCACTTCCGCGGCATCGATATCGATGTGAATCACTTGGGCGCGTGTGGCAAAACTGTCCAGGCGCCCTGTGACCCGATCATCAAAACGTGCCCCCACGGCGATCAGAAGATCGCACTCGGTGACGGCAAAATTTGCATATGCGGTGCCATGCATGCCCAGCATCCCCAAGGCGAGGGGATCACGCTCATCGAAACCCCCTTTCCCCATCAGCGTTGTGGTGACGGGAATCTGGAACCGCTCAGCTAGCTGGTGAACCTCCTCATGGGCTCCGCTGCTCACCGCGCCACCTCCTACGTAGAGAAGGGGGCGATGGGCCTGGCGGATCAAGGCCAGGGCGTCTTCTAGACGTTCATGGCTTGGGTGGGGTGTGCTTTGAAACCCCGCTGGAATGGCTGTTCCAGGCTGTACAGGACTGTAATCAAATTCCTCTGCTCCCACGTCCTTTGGGACGTCGATCAACACAGGACCGGGACGGCCTGAGGAGGCGATCAGAAAGGCCTCCGCCACAATGCGAGCGATCTGGGCCGGATCCCGTACGACCCATGAATGCTTCACGATCGGCAGCGTGATCCCGAAGATATCGATTTCCTGAAAGGCATCGGTGCCAATGGCCGCCCTGGGCACTTGCCCTGTCACCACCACCATGGGCACAGAATCCATGTAAGCGGTGGCAATCCCAGTGACCAGGTTGGTAGCTCCTGGGCCAGAAGTGCCAAAGCACACCCCCACTTGGCCGGTAGCTCGCGCATAGGCGTCGGCAGCGTGGGCGCCCCCTTGTTCATGCCTAACGAGGATGTGGTTGAGCCAGCCCCGTTCTTCAGCCTTATGAAGTTCGTGATAGATCGGCAGGATGGCCCCACCGGGATAGCCAAAAATGTGGCGCACCCCATGCCGACGTAGGGAATCCATCAAGGCATATCCCCCGCTCACCCGCTTCGGAAACTTGTCTTCCACCTGGGTGGAGATCGGGTGGATTGCTGCTTCGTTGGACGGGGTGGGTGTGAGAGTCACAGCGGGCAAGCAGGGAGCGGAACGATCAAACGGCGCGAAGTGTGTGCGTCGTTATCGGGTCTGACCAACATTAAAAGCTCCGCGCCCGGTTGGCTGCTGCAGGCGACGTTCTGCAGCCATGGCCCTCAGTACGGCCGCCGGATCTAACCATCGGTTGCGGTGGCGAATCCCCCAGTGCAGGTGGGGCCCTGTGGTGTGACCAGTCAGACCGATATGGCCGATGGTTTGCCCCGTTCTCAGTCGCTGACCCCGCCGCAGGAGCACGGGTCCACTGCGGTATGTATCGCCTTCGACCTGGCCCGCCAGGTGACAGTACAGATGTTCGTAGGCCCCTGATCGAATCAGGAGTCCGTTTCCGCATCTTGAATCGTAATTAATGCTGATCAGCGTGCCCCACCACCAGTTCCGCACCGCCGATCCCAGGGGTGCGGCGATATCCAGGCCTGCGTGAGGACGAATGCCCCCGCTCACAGGATGGACCCGAAGCCCGAAGGGGCTGGTGTAACCCACGAAGCTGGCTACTGGAAAGCTTCCCCGGGCCCAGGACATCCTTGGGCTTGCCTCCAGGGGCTTGGGCAGCTGAGAAAGTGCCGGAAGAGAAGCCAATACCGTCAGGATCCAGCGGCAGCCAGCCTGCCGCCGGGCAGGCTCAGAGCAGGCCGATGGCATGGAGGGGGCCTCTGCCGCTTAGGAGTTCGATCAGAAAGGCTGAGAATCCCAGCATGGCCAAGCGGCCGTTCCACACTTCGGAACTGTTGTTCCACCCCCAAGCCCATTTGTCCTGGGGATAGAGCTTCACTTTTTTGGGAAGTTGGGCGGCCTGATCCAGGTTCACTTCAGGGCCCTCTAACGCGGCAGCCACCAGATCCGCCAAACCGGAGATGAAGATGGGGTCAGTGTTGGGAGCCGGCACACGAAGAAAATTGGCGATGCCCGCTTCGTGGGCGATCTCCGCGTATTCCAGGTCGATTTCCTCAAGGGTCTCGATGTGCTCGCTCACAAAACTGATCGGAACCACCACCAGATCCTTCACCCCCTCCGCGCCAAGCTGACGCAGGGCATCATCGGTGTATGGCTTCAGCCACTCCACCGGACCCACCCGGCTCTGGTAGGCCAGAGTGCAGGGGTTTGGGTGGCCGAGGCTTCGCTGAAGCTCCTCCATGATCAGACGTGTGCAGGCTTCCATTTCCCGCTGGTAGGGATCGCCCGCCTCCTCCACATAGCTTTTCGGGACTCCGTGGGCACTGAAGAACACGTGGGCCCTGGAGGGATCGTCAGCCTCTTGGATTTTCTGGTTGATCAATCCCACCATGGCCTGGATGTATCCAGGATGGTTGTACCAGCTTCGAATGCAGCGGATGGGGAGTTGGCCAAACTGGGGATCGCTCTGACGGAGTCGTTGGAGTTCGCGGAAGCTGGAGCCGCTGGTGCTGATGGAAAACTGTGGGTAGAGAGGTAGCACTACTACCTCATCTATTGCATCAGCCTTCATGTCAGCCACAGCCGACTCAGTGAAGGGGTGCCAGTAGCGCATAGCCACGTAGGTGGTGGCATCGATCGCCCGCTGACGCAGCAGGCTCTGCAGGTCGCGGGCTTGGTGCTCAGTGATGCGCCGCAGCGGAGAGCCTCCGCCGATCGCACGGTACGCATCCTGGGATTTGCTGCTGCGAAGCGTGCTCACCAGCCAGGCCAGAGGGCGCTGCAGGGCCGGAATGGGGAGCCGGATGATCTCTGGATCTGAGAAGAGGTTGTAGAGAAAGGGGGCGACGTCCTGGATCCGTTCAGGGCCACCGAGGTTCAGCAGCAACACGCCGACCTTTGCCATGCCCTGCCGACAGAAACAGCTCCGCGAGCGTAATGCCAGCCCGTGGGTCGATGGGGTTCAGCTCTGGCAATTTAGGCCCTCCCACGGTAAATTTCAGCATCTGGGCCATTTTCCACAGGAAGGCCAAGGCTGTGTCCACCGCCATCCTCAGTGAACCCTGCATCCCTGAAGGACGCCGTGAAGCTGGCCAACAAGGGGCTGGCGCAGTCGGGCACCTCCTGGCGGCTGGAACTTCGAGGGCAGCGTCTTGGACTCCGTGGCCCCCTGCCTCCCCGTACCGAAGGCAGCCAGTCCAAGCCATCCATCCAGCGCCTGAGCCTGGGATTGCAGGCGAGCGAAGACGCCGTTCAGGCGGCCCTGGTTCACCTGCATCAGCTCCAGCTCCAGTTGGAGCAAGGCACCTTTCGCTGGCAGGACTGGCAGCGGCCTCCCTCTTCCGCCGCCAAACCCCAACTTGGCCAGGAGGCGGGGCAAGGGGGGGGCGCCTCTCCCGCTGAGCGCTCCTGTGCTCTCTTTGAAGCCCTGGAGTCTTTTCAACAGTCCTTCCATCAAGAACCCCGTCGTCGCCGTTCGCCCTCTGGAGCCCGCAGCACCTGGAGGTCGGCTTATCAGCCCTATCTCCGCCGCCTCCTGGTGATCGGTGAGCAAGCCGGTCAAGATCTGGATGCTGTGCTGCTCACAACGGTGCTCGAAAGCTATCCGGTGGCCAGCCGCAGCCGACAGCAATGCGCCTTGGTGTTAGGGGCTCTGGCCAAGCATCTGGCCTTACCGCTCCCCTCAGATTGGCAGGAGCTTGGAAAGGGCTATGGCCTCCACATAGCCCGGTTTCGCCCCTTGCCGAGTGATGCTCAGATCCTTGAGGTGTTTGAGCAAATTCCCAATCCCCAGTGGCGTCTGGTGTACGGGCTGATGGCCACTTATGGCTTGCGCAACCATGAAGTGTTCTTCTCGGATGTGTCCGCTTTGGGTCCTGGTGGAGACAGGGTTTTGCGTGTGCTGCCCACCAGCAAGACGGGAGAACATCAGGTGTGGCCCTTCCAGCCCGAGTGGGTGGAGCAGTTTGATCTGGAGCGATTGGCCAGGGATCGGCAGGCCCTTCCTCTCGTCAGCACGGATTTGCGGGTCACCTCCCTGCGCACGGTGGGCCAGCGGGTGTCCGAACAATTTCGGCGTTACCACTTGCCCCTCACCCCCTACGACCTTCGCCATGCCTGGGCCGTTCGCACGATCCACATCGGCCTGCCCGATACGGTGGCAGCACGGATGATGGGCCATTCCGTAGGGATCCACAACCGCACCTATCACCACTGGATCACGCGAAGGGATCAGCAACAGGCGGTGGATGCGGCTCTTGCCCGTCGTCTGGCGAGCTGAGGCGCCAGGCAGAGTGAACGATCGGTGGGAGGACGCTCCATGACGGACAGTTCCATGAAGGACGGCCAGTCGCTGGATCAGGTGGCCGCTGACCTGGGCCAGGGAGGCATGGCGTCCCCCGAAACGGATCGAGAGGCCTACCAACGGCGGATGGAGCGCAGGCGCCAGGTGCAGCAGATGCGCCTGGAAACCCGCCAGTTGGAGAAGGGGCTGGTGCTGGTGTTCACGGGGGAAGGCAAGGGAAAAACCACCGCAGCCCTGGGATTGGTGCTGCGCATGCTGGGCCATGGGGAGCGGGTCGCGGTTATCCAGTTCATCAAGGGCGGATGGCAGCCGGGTGAGGTGGCTGCGCTTGGGCGCTTTGGGGAGGATTTGCACTTCCACGCTCTAGGGGAGGGTTTCACCTGGGAAACCCAGGATCGGGAACGGGATCGCAGGGCCGTGCTTCTGGCCTGGGAGCAGGCCCTGACCTATTTGCTCAATCCCGAATGGAAGCTTGTTGTTCTCGATGAGGTGAATGTGGCGCTGAAACTCGGCTACCTTCCCCTTGAGGAGCTGATTTCAGGGCTGCGGGCACGCCCCCCTCTGACCCATGTGGCCCTGACAGGACGGGGAGCGCCGCAGGCCCTAATCGAAACAGCCGATCTGGTGACAGAGATGCGGATGGTGCGCCATCCCTTTCGGGAGCAAGGGGTGCGGGCCCAGGCGGGAATCGAGTATTGAAGGGGCGCCGGGCGCCCCCACCCTTTCCTTGGTGGGCTGGATGCTGGGGTCTTGCTACTGTTCGGCGGGTTTGGCCGGCCGGATCGCAGGAATGACAGCCTATCGGCGTGTGTTGCTCAAGCTCAGCGGTGAAGCGCTGATGGGGAGTCAGGGCTATGGCATTGACCCAGCCATCGTGCAATCGATCGCTTCCGATGTGGCGGATGTGGTGTCCGCCGGCACCCAGTTGGCCATTGTGGTGGGTGGCGGAAACATCTTTCGGGGGTTGAAGGGGTCAGCCGCGGGGATGGATCGTGCCACGGCGGATTATGTCGGCATGCTTGCCACCGTGATGAATGCCATCACGTTGCAGGATGGGCTGGAGAGGGTCGGGGTGCCTACGCGCGTTCAAAGTGCGATCTCGATGCAGGAGGTGGCCGAGCCCTACATCCGCCGCAGGGCTATTCGCCATCTGGAGAAAGGGCGTGTGGTGATTTTTGCCGCTGGTTGCGGGAACCCCTTCTTCACTACGGATACAACGGCAGCCCTTCGTGCGGCTGAGATCAATGCTGATGTGGTATTCAAGGCCACCAAGGTAGACGGTGTTTACAATAAAGATCCAGCCCTCTATCCAGATGCCACGCGCTACGACACACTCACTTTCATGGATGTGCTGAGTGGTGAGCTTGAAGTGATGGATGGAACGGCTATTTCCCTCTGTAAAGACAACTCGATTCCAATTGTTGTCTTTGATCTCTTTGGCCGCGGCAACATCAGCCGAGCCGTGGGGGGAGAGCCAATTGGCACCAGAATTGTTTCCACGCTTCAACCCCAGTTGTGATCTTTCTTTTTATCTAAGCTCTTATGGATCTTGAAGCAAGCATGCGTAAGTCGTTGGAAGCAACCCAGCGCAATTTCAACACCATTCGCACCGGTCGCGCCAACCCATCCCTGCTCGACAAGATCATTGTTGAGTATTACGGTGCTGAAACTCCCTTGAAATCTCTAGCGACCCTCTCCACTCCCGATTCCCAAACCATTCAGATTCAACCTTTTGACGCAGGATCGGTGTCTCTGATTGAAAAAGCCATCGCCATGAGCGATCTGGGTTTAACGCCAAATAATGATGGTAAGATCATTCGAATCAATATCCCTCCGTTGACGGAGGATCGACGCAAAGATCTCTGTAAGATTGCCGCAAAGTATTCTGAGGAGGGTAAAGTCGCCCTTAGGAATCTGCGTAGAGATGCAATCGATCGTATCAAAAAGCAGGAAAAAGACGGAGACCTTTCTGAAGATCAGTCCAGAGATCAGCAGGATAAGGTGCAAAAAGTAACAGATCGTTTTATTGTTGAACTTGAGAAGCAACTGGCCGAGAAAGAAGCTGAGATTCTCAAGGTTTAATTTGGGTTTTGTTGCATGAGCGCCCATCGGGTCAGCCCCGTCGACACCCTCGTGATTGGGGCTGGACCTGCTGGATCGGCAGCGGCTTTCCATCTGGCTGCGCGAGGCCGGAGTGTGGTGGTGCTCGAGCGGGAATCCTCGGGGCGCAGCAAGCCCTGCGGGGGGGGCATGGCGGCTTCCGTGCAGCGGTTGTTTCCCTTCGATCTCTCTCCTGCTGTGGATCAGATCATCAGAGATGTCCGTTTCACATGGACCCTGGAGGATCCTGTAGAAGCCAGTCTTCCCGGAGAAGCCCCCTTTTGGATCGTTCGAAGGTCCGTGCTGGATGCCTTCCTGGCCGAGCAGGCTGCCAAGGCAGGCGCCGCGTTCTGCTTCGCCACGGCGGCCGTCTCCGTGGAGCGCCAGGGTGGTCTCTGGCTGGTCTGGGACCAACAGGGAGAGCCATGGCAGGCACGCAGTGTGCTCATTGCCGATGGATCCTCATCCGCCCTGGCCAGCCGCCTGGGGCTGGGCCCCCCCCGCCCCCGCTATGCCTCCACCCTTTCGGTGGAAGTGGAGTGTCCCATTCGGGAACAAGGGGTGGCCTATTTTGATTTTGGATCGGTGCCCCAGGGCTTTTGCTGGGCGTTCCCCCGCCATCACGGCTACAGCATCGGCCTAGGAACCTTTATCGGTCAGGCGGATGTGGAGGGCGAGGCGGTGCTCCAACGGCTTCTCCCCTCCTTGGGCCTGCCCCCGGAAGCTGGCCTACGCCAAGCCTCCCGTCTCCGGATTTGGGATGGGCACCATCCCCTTGATGGGGATGGACTCTTGGTGGCCGGAGATGCGGCCTCCCTGTGCGATCCCTTTCTGGCAGAGGGTCTGCGGCCCTCCTTGATGAGTGGCTGTCGGGCAGCAGAAGCCCTTCATGCCTGGCTAGGGGGCGATTCTCAAGGGCTGAAGGCCTACACGGCCGTGATGCGCAGAGACTGGGGGGACTCCATGGCCTGGGGGAAGAGGATCGCCCAGGTGTTTTACCGCTTACCTCGTGTGGGCTACCAGATCGGTCTTAAACGCCCCACAGCTCCTCAGCGTATAGCCCAAATTTTGTCGGGAGAAATGGGCTATGGCGACATCGCCCAGCGGGTGATCAAACGCTTGTTGTTTCAGCGCGGATAGGGACGATCACAGCCTTTCAAGTCCCGTAAGCGTTGATCAATGGACCCTAGGAGTTCGATGGCAAACATTGGTGATTCCTGCACGGCAAAGAGGAATTTTTCCTTGTTCATCACCAGCAGCTTGCAGTCTGTCCGTGCTGTCGCATTACCAAATCTTCGATGTTCCGGGGTCACCAAGGCGCCGGCCCCAAATACATCGCCTGCCTCAATGCTCTCGTGGCCACTCTCCCCATGCCATGTGAGTTCTACCGTGCCTTCCAGCACTCCAAACATGCAATCGCCGGATTCTCCGGCCTTGAACACCAAGCTGCCTGCGGGAACAAGGATCACCTCTCCAGAGCTGGCAAGCGCCCGCATGGTGTCTAGAGCGTTCATTTCGTACAACAATGAATCAATTGAATTTAGGGCACACAAACAAAGGAATGGTTAACACGGGCCCTTTGAAACTGGTGCTTAGCGCGCCTAGCGCCGCACCGAGAGAGCTGCACCCAGACCTCCACGCACATCTTCAGGGGCCAGGCGTCCATCTTTATCCGTGTCGAGGGCATCAAAAACCGCATCGCTGCCCAGCCACTCTTCCCGCGTGATGCAGCCATCTCCGTCAAGATCGTTGAGGAGAAAAATCTCATGGACGGCATGGGTGAAGGCGGCTTTACCTTCCAGGCTTGCCAGGCGATGGGCCAATTGCACTTCCAGGGTTTCAATGGCTTTGGAAAAGCCTCGGATACCTTCATCCAGCTTTTCAGTGGCCATCCGATCTGCCTCCATCAGATCGTCGAACATGGGTTTGTCCACATGGATCTTTTCTTCGCTACTCCCTGGGGCATTGGCAATCAGCTTGCGCGCTAAAATGCCATCCTTGGAACGGAGTTGCTCCATTAGCGCAGGGGAGATCGTAAGTAAATCGCAACCAGCAAGCTCAATGATCTCGTCGATGTTTCTGAAGCTTGCCCCCATCACTTCTGTTTTGTAGCCATAGGTCTTGTAGTAATTGAATATCCTGGTCACTGACAACACTCCAGGATCTTCAGGCCCGGGATAGCTTTCGCGGCCGCTGGAAGCCTTATACCAATCCAGAATGCGACCAACAAAGGGGGAGATCAAGGTTACCCCGGCTTCGGCGCAGGCAACGGCCTGGGCAAAGCCAAACAAAAGGGTGAGATTGCAGTGAATTCCCTCCTGCTCGAGCTTCTCGGCAGCACGAATGCCCTCCCATGTGGAGGCAATCTTGATTAGCACACGCTCCCTGTTGACCCCAGCCTGTTCATAAAGCCCAATCAGTTTGCGCGCCTTTTCAATCGTTGCTTCTGTGTTGTAACTCAGCCTGGCATCCACCTCTGTGGACACTCGCCCAGGCACGATGCGCAGGATTTCCTTGCCGAAGGTCACGCTGATCTCGTCCAGGGCTTCAGCGACCACATCCTCCACCGGGGCACTTTCTCCCATCACAGCCCTGGACTCACTCAGGGAACGATCGATGAGATTTTGGTATGTAGGGATCTGGGCAGCGGCAAGAATTAGGGATGGATTGGTGGTGGCGTCTCGAGGCGTGAACTGGCGGATGGCCTCGATGTCGCCCGTATCGGCCACGACCACGGTCATGGTGGCCAGTTGTTCAAGCAGGTTGGTCATGCGATTCAGCGGCCTGAAACCTTCTTTTCACGCTAACTGTGTCATCAGAGAGAGCCCAGCTGCGATGGCTTGCCTTGTGGGAATCCATACAAGCCAGGGGACCCTACCTCAGGGCTGGCTCCGCACAAATTGAGGCTTGGGGTTGATCTTTTCAGGCCGTGAGGGGGGGATTTTCTCAAGCACGAGGAGGGCTTCTACGATTTGCCGTGCCACCGGAAGCGCCACGGTGGATCCATAGGCGTTGCCTCCCTGGGGTTCATCCATCACCACCAGCACGACGTAGCGAGGGTTTTCCACGGGAAGGATGGCCACGAAGCTCGTGATCCTTGCTCCAGGGATGTAAACACCGTTTTCAGCCTTCTGGGCTGTCCCCGTTTTCCCACCGATGCGATAGCCGGGGATCTTGATTCCTTTGCCGGTGCCTTTGTCCACAACGGTTTCCATCCAATTCACCACCTGTTGGGTGACCTTGGGATCCAGAAGCTGCACACCTCTTTGGGTTGGCCGGGAGGCAAGGCCTTCACCGGATCGCAGACCACGGGTGATGTGAGGGCTGACCAATCGTCCACCGTTAGCCAGCATCCCTTGCAGTTGGAGGAGTTTCAGGGGGGTGAGAGAGAATCCCTGGCCGAAGGAGGCTGTCGCTGGCTCAATGGCTCCCGAGATGAATTCCTCGCGTGATTTCAGCTGGCCGGCCACGGCGCCTGGCAAGTCGGTATCTGGCACATCATTGATGCCGATGGTGTGAAGCCACTTCCAGAAGGTTTCACGCTTCAGATGGCGCATGGCATCCACCATCCCCACGTTGCTGGAGACCTGCAGAACCGTAGGAAAATCGATGATTCCATTTGCCCTTCGGTCGGCGTTGAAAATGGGCCAGCCGCCGATGGTGAGTTGGCCGCTGTCATTCACCGTGCCCTTTGGGTCGATTGCCTTTTCTTGTAAGGCAATGGCCAGGTTGATGGGTTTGAAGGTGGATCCGGGTTCGTAGAGATCCTGAACGGACCATTCCCTGAAGGAACCAGGGTTGAAATCCCAATAGCGATTGGGGTCATAAGTAGGAGTCGAGGCCAGGGCCAGCAATTCGCCCGTGTGGGCATCCATGACCAAGGCCGCCCCCCGTTTGGCATTCCATTTCCTCATCTGTTTGCCAACGGCCTGCTGGGCCACCTGTTGCAGGCGGGAATCCAAGGTGAGTTGGAGCTTGAGGTCGTCCCCGTAGAGAGATCCAGCCTGCAGGCCATCGGGGAGAGGGGTACCGTCGCCCCCTCGGCGCATGCTGAAAGTGCTCTCTTGGCGCTTGAGATCCTGATCCCGACTTTGTTCCAATCCAGCCTGGGGAACACGATCCAAGTTCAAAAAACCAACCACGTTGGAGAAAAGGTTGCCCTGGGGGTAAATCCTTTGGGGATAGGCTTCAAGATCGAGCCCGCTGATTTGAAGCTGCCTTACTTTTTCGGCGGTTTCTGGATCAAGATTGGTGGCCAGCTTCACACCGCTTTTACGATTGCCGATGTGGCGAAGGAGATCTGTTTGAGGCTGAGCCAAAACCTCCGCGAGTTTGGCAGTTACCTCCTTGGTGTTGCGTCGGTTGTCAGCGTCGTCTCCAAAAAAGCTGAAATACTTCGGGTGGGCCCAGAGGGTGAAGCGCTCCTCATCAATCGCTACCATCCGACCTGCCCTGTCCACGATGGTGCGCCGCTTTCCAAGTGGCTTGATGGCCTGGGTTTGGATCTCGCGGGCTTTCTCCTGGAGGGCTTTCCCTTGCACCACCTGCAACCAGACGAGACGAAGGGCCAGTCCTCCGAGTGCCAGGCAAAGCAAGCTGTAGACCCACAAAAAGCGTTTGGAAGGAGGTTTTAAAGGGATAACGTTGCGCTCATGCCTCCTTGGCCGTCCATTTCCCTCTCCCAACCTGCGTTCGGATGTCCAAGGTCGGCCGTTGGGGGGATGGCGGGTGCTGGATCGCTCCATCAATAACCAGCTGGTAAGGAAGGGCGAATTTTGCCGGACCAGGAACCTCTGATGGCGAAACCAGCCATCACAGGTAAGGTTGTTTTTTTCGCCCCCGGCTCCTTGGGAGCAGGGAGATGGATCAGATTTTCACTGCTAGTCGGGAGCAATTGGCCAGGTCGACCCATGGTCCGGATGTGATGTTGTTCGAGTACAGCGGCGGATTCGTGCAGTCGATGCTCGAGCACCTTGATGGTCTCCAGCTCAGCGAAATTTCTAGACCACTGATTTTGCCAGTGGAGCGTTAATGCGCTTAGACCTACCAAGGAGAAACCCAGGCCCATGAGCGCTCCAGTGGATACCCTGTGAAGACTGGCTAGGAGGGGAGACTGACGCTCCACTTTTCGGCCGCTGAGCGAACCCTGGATCAGCTGAAACGACCGTTCCCCAAGGGGGGCTGATTTGGGCTGTTGCCCCCGTGCTGTCCGACGACCCGAGGTGCGCTGCGCCCGTTTGGATGTGCTGGCTGGGTAGCTGTAAAGGTTGGAGGGGGAAGGCGTGGCAACCAAGGACATGGGCCCAATTTTGAGCAAGTGAACCACCCCAATGCCTCTTGTGCAAGGCCAGGGCTACCGCGCCAGCAGAAGGAGATTGAGAAAAGTCAGGCTGTTCCAAAGCGCATGCAGACAAACGGAAGCTCCCAGCCGTCCGCTCTGCCAACGCAGCAAACCCAGCCCAACCCCAAGAACCGAAAGAGGGACGAGCTCCCCAAGGCTGAGATGGGCCAGGGCAAAGAGAATGGCACTGATCCCTACTGCTGCGATCCCACCAATGTGGCGTCCGAGCACGGGAAGGAGAACGCCACGGAACAAGGTTTCCTCAAACAGCGGAGCAAGGACCACGGCCGTGAGGGCGAACGCTAGCAGGGCGAATCCGTTGGAACTGGCCAGGACCATCTCCAGCAGCGGGTTGCTGCCCCCAGGATCTTTCCAGACCTGTTGCAGCAACCAGGTGGCGAGTGCCACGAGGGGGATCACCATCAGGAATCCTCTCAAGGCCGGACGCACAACAGCTGAAATGGGTTGCCAGCCCCACTGGAGCCAGCCACCTTTGGGAGGGTTGGGCTGGCGCGCCAGGAACACGGCCAGAATCCCTAGTGGCGCCAGCATCAGGGTCACATACGACCCAAGCACCTCTATGCCCTGGCGGGTATCTCCAGGCAGCGTCCATTGGCTTAGAAGACGCAGCAGACCTCCCTGGGTAAGGGCAGGGAGGAGAACCTCGCCAAGAAGCACAAACCCCCCCGCGATCACCAGGGTGACATCCACCAAGGAGAGCGGCGGGGCCACCAGGGGTGGGGGGCTTGGAAGCCGGCCCCGTTGCAGCAGCCAAAGCTGCCTTGCCAGAAGGATTGAACCTGCCCCAATGAGGAAGACTGGAAATACGGTAAGGGCTAGAAATCGCCCGATCAACCAGGGGGCCAGCCGTTGGGCAGGGCAGGCACTGGCGGGGCCCCCAAGCTGCTCACACCCCAGCTGGGCGATCAAGCTTTCCTCTCCCCAAGGGGCCAGGAGGGAATGCTGCTGCGATGGGGGCACGTCTGGGGGCCCTTGGAGAGCTACCAGCAGAGGGCGGCGGGACGGGTCCACCTGGGAGGCCAGGTCGGCGAGAGCTGCGTCCTTTTTGGTTGATTCCTGATCCGCCTGACTCCACTTCAGCAAGGTGAGTTCCAAGCGCTTGTTCGCTGGCGGGGGTTTAGACGGATCCCTACTCTGCTTTTCCAGCATCTCCACCAGGGTTCCCCGAGGGTCCTCACCCACCAGGAGAGGACGGAGGGAGCGCGGCAGGGCTTCTGATGTCATAACGGTCAGCTCCAACTGACGCACGTCAAGTGCACTAACGACCGATGGGCGGGACAGACTTTCTTCCAGTCCACTGATCCAGATCAGTCCGCTCAGACTGAGTGCCAAGAGGGCCAGCAGTCCCTTCCAGCTCCCCATGCCCTCCCATGGGGATAGACGTCTGGTGCTGGATTCAGCATGGGTTGGATCGGGAGAGGCCTGACCTGCCACGAAGTCCTGGTCTGGGGGGATCCACGGATTCTGGTCCCATACAGTTGCCCTTGACCGACCCTGCTGGCCGTGCCTCTCCGCCTTGTGCTTGTGCGTCATGGGTTGAGCACCTTCAACTTGGAGCACCGGATACAAGGCCGGGATGATCTCTCGGAACTGGCCCCTGAGGGGATTTCCCAAGCCCACCGCGCGGGGGTGGCCCTGAGAGATGTGGCGTTCACCCACGCCTATAGCTCCCCGCTTACCCGAGCCAAGGACACGGCGCAAGCCCTGCTTGGGGCCACGGGGTCCCCAATTTCGATCCAGCTGGATGGGGATCTGCGGGAAGTGGATCTGGGCCCATGGAGCGGTCTGCGCCGCCAGGAGGTGAAAGAGCGCTTCCCGGAGCAGGCCCGCACCTGGCAGCAAACTCCCCACACCTTGCAATTGGAGCGGGCCGACGGCAGTCGGTTCTTCCCTCTAGTGGATCTGATGGAGCAGGCCGGCAGATTTGTCGACCGTCTGCACGCCAGCCACCGGCATGCTCTGGCTGGTGGCCAGAACGAGAGTGTGCTGGTGGTGGGACACAACGCCATTCTTCGCGCTCTGATTCTTCAGCTTCTTGGCTTGGATGCAACCGGATTCCGCCGGTTGCGCATGGACAATGCCTCCATCTCGGTGCTCAACCTCAGCCAGGCGGAGGGCGAGCCTGTTGCCGTTCAGGTGGAGTCGCTCAACAATTCCACCCACCTGGGGGAAGGGCTACCCCCAAGCAAGGGGCCCCGTTTGCTGTTGGTTCGGCATGGGGAAACGGACTGGAATCGGGAAGGGCGCTTCCAGGGGCAGATTGATATACCCCTGAATTCGCAGGGACAAAATCAGGCCAGGGCTGCCAGTGATTTCCTTTCCTCCGTGGCCATTCAAAGGGCCTACTGCAGCACTATGGCCCGACCTCGGCAGACGGCGGAACTCATCTTGGCCTGCCATCCAGGTGTTCCCCTCACCACCACACCAGGGCTCGTGGAGATCGGCCATGGTCGCTGGGAAGGGTGCTTGGAGGAGGAGATCGCTGAAGCCTGGCCCGAGCTCCTTGCCGACTGGAAACGGGCACCCCACACAGTAACCATGCCTGATGGGGAAACCTTGCAGCAGGTTTGGGACCGGTCCATGGCCACCTGGAACTCCATCGTAGTTGGGCTCAGCCCGGAGGAAACCGCACTTGTGGTGGCCCATGACGCTGTGAACAAGACCATCCTTTGTGCCCTGCTGGGACTTTCCCCTGCAGATATCTGGATGGTGAAACAGGGAAACGGGGGGGTGAGCGTGGTGGATTACCCGCAAGGTTTTGGTGGTGCACCCGTGGTGAGCTGCCTGAATCTCACCGGCCACTTGGGCGGGGTGCTGGATCGCACCGCCGCAGGAGCCCTCTGAGGCCTTGCCCATGGCTTCCCAACTGTTGTTGCGTCAGGTTCAGGTGCTTGAGGGGCCAGGGCAGCCCGCCCGACGCCGGGATGTGTGGTTTCAAGGCCGGAACCTGCTCGGGTGGGAACTCTCCTCTCCCCCGGCCGATCAGGGCCAGGAGGTGAAGGATTTCGATGGCCGCCATCTGTGGCTGGCCCCTCCCCTGGTCGACCCCCACAGTGTTTTAGAAGATCCCTGGCTGGGGCGCTCAGAAACCCTGGAGAGTCTGGCCCGGGCTGTAGCTGCTGGGGGTTATGGCACCGTGGCCCTTCTCCCTTGGGCCAAACCCTGGCGTGATCGTCCGGAACGGTTGCAGCTGGCCTGGGAGGCTCCCTTGCGCCTGCTCCTCTGGGGCAGCTTCAGCCAGGAGGGGGCCGATGAAACGCTGGCCCTTCACAGGGAACAGCTTGAGGCAGGTGCCCTCGGCCTGGCCGGTTCCGACCATCTACCTCCCCTACCTCTGTTGGAGAAGGGGCTGCGTCTGGCGGAGATGGGCCATCACCCCGTGCTTTTGGCCCCAAGGGATCCTGCCTTGGGGCAAGACGGTTTTGTGCGCGAGAGGGTGGAATCCCTCAGGGCTGGATGGCCAACCGATCCAGTGCTCAGCGAAGCCCTTCCTTTGCAAACCTTGCTAAGTCTGGCCGCGGCCCATCCAAGTTTGGGCTTGCGGCTGATGAATCTCTCCACCAGCGAGGCTGTGGGTTTGCTTGAAGCCCACGCGGCCCCGCCTCCGGCCAGCGTCAGCTGGTGGCATCTGCTGGCAGATAGTGGCAGTTTGCATCCAGCGGATGAGGGCTGGCGCGTGGTGCCCTCCTTAGGAGCCCCGTCAGATCGAGCGGCCCTGCTTTACGCCCTCAGACGAGGGCTCCTGAGTGCGGTGGCCGTGCATCACTTGCCCCTGGATCCAGAAGAGCAGATGCTGCCCTTGGATCAACGAAAAGCTGGTCTTGCAGGCCATGGGCTAGCCCTTCCCATGCTCTGGCAGGAGCTGGTGGTTCGGCAGGGCTGGGGGGCAGAAGAGCTCTGGCAGGCCCTGTGCTGGGGGCCCTGTCAATTCCTCGACCTTCCACCCGAAAGGCTTTCCACCCCCACGGACCGCTGGATTTTGTGGGATCCTGCCCACCCTTGGCTAGAAGCTGCTCAGGAGCGGGGCTCTCTGGCCGCCAATATCCCCAGCTTGGGGGCAAATGGGTTGATGGGGCGTGTCATGGCCTCCGGCCTCCAGCCGGAGAGCTGTTGGCCCCTTGCAGCGATCCTGCGCTGTTGAAGGGGAAAAACCGCCAAAAGGCCCGGCCGATGATCTCGCTATCGGGAAGGAAGGGACCTCCGGGCCAAAACCGTGCGTCCCAGCTGTTGGCCCGATTGTCGCCAAGCACCAGCACGGTTTTGGGTGGAACAACCACCTCAAGAGTCGGGCAGGGACCGATTCCCCTGGCATCGACTGGGCAAGTGTTTGTCACATAGGGCTCCGGAAGCGGTTTGCTATTGAGAATCACTTGTCCTTTGGGGTTCACCACGACCCTGTCTCCGGGGATGGCGATGACCCGCTTGATGTAGGCATCACAGGCGGGTTCCTGCAGCCCCAGCATCGGGCCGATTAAGGGAATATTGACGAGCAGGCAGCCCAAGGGCCCTGGCCGGTGCTGGGCCGAGAGCACACGGTCAAAGTGATGGGGGGCGTGAAATACCACGATCTCCCCTCGCTGGGGAGGACGGTTGCGGTATGAGAGCTTTTCTACCAGAAGGCGATCCTGCAACTGCAACCCCGGCAGCATCGAACCGGAGGGGATGTAACGAGCCTCCACGAGGAATTGGCGGATCCCAAGGGCGACGGCCAGGGTCAGCAGAATGCTTCGCCAGAAGGCCCAGGGATCGTCCTCCGAATCGGAGGGTGAGGGTCTGCCACCTTGTGGCGTCATGGTTGTTTCCAGGCGCGGCTGCTCTTGTTTGTGGCTGCTCAAAATGAGTCGTGGCTCAATGGATGGTCGTCTCCCGTCGGCGCTCCGCGGAATGGCTGACCAGGAGGCAGATTAGTCGCACATCCGCGAGCGCAGCCATGGCGCGCCCCCGCTGGCACGAGACCCTGTCTCGCCCTAGCAACAGTTTTTGGAAAGGCTGGGACAAATTTGTCGCTCTGTGGGCTGTGCTGAATCTTGCATGGGTGGTTGTTGATCTCACTTATGTCCCCCTGCGTCCGTTCTGGCTTCAACGCACCCTCAATCCCATTCCATCGTTGCCCTTGGCGGTGCCTCTCCCTCTGGTACCCGACATCACGCCTTGGATGGATCGGTTGAAGGGCATTGAGCCTCACCGTGAAACCCAGACCTTCATCAAAGAATTTGAGAAAACAGATGGGTTGATGCAGGGCTATCGGCAGGGTTCTCCCCTGTCTGTCCAACAAAAAAAGAGCCTGGGCGATCTGGTTGCCCTGAGCCACCAGATGATCGATACGGATCCTTTTCAGTCCACAGCCGGATCCGGCATCCTGGAAAAAATCAAGAATCGCCTCCGCTGGCGAGCAGACCTTGATTCCTCTAAAGAGTCCGTGAGCTTGCTTCTGAGTAATCAATGGCTCAAAACCCATTCGTGGGAGGTTGAGCGGAGGTTTTGGAAGAATGATGTATTGCCCCTGGTGGCCCTCAATTACTGGCGATCGATTGATCAAAATGGTCAGCCGACAGACCATTTCTGGCGCACCGACATATTGCTGTTTCAGAGTGTTTTCCTGCTGGATATTCTGCTTCAGACGATTCGATTGCGACGCAAATTGCCTGGATTGAGCTGGCGCGATGCCTTTCTCAGGCGTTGGATTGATTTGCCGTTGTTTATGCCCTTCTGGCGGTGGTTGCGGCTGTTTCCAGTGTTGGAACGTCTGCAAAAAGCGGGTTGGATCAATCTCGAGCCCCTGAGGGCTGTGGTCAGCCGGGGAGTGGTGGCTTTATTAGCCCTAGAACTTTTCGAAGTTCTTGCCCTGCAGATCATGGACGGTCTGCAACAGCAGGTGCGCTCCAAGCGTTGGCCGACGCGGCTGCGGGCCCTCCGCAGTCATCAGACGGTGATGAGCCAGGAGGAAAGGGAGCTGGTGGAGTTGGTTCGTCTTTGGGCGCCCCTGCTTTTGGTGCAAGTGGCTCCTCGTCTGGCACCGGAGTTACAGGGCGTATTGGGCCATGCCTTGCAGACGAGTCTGCAGCGCACCCTCATGCCCCCCCCCCTGCGGCAACTGCAACCCCTCCTGGGGGTTGAACAGGGGTTCAGCCGGCAACTCGCGCAAGGGATGGTGGAAAGCCTGCTGGATCTGTCTCGAGGTGCAGGGTCCCAGCTGGGGCGAAGGGATGATGAGCAACTCAGGCTGCTCCAACACGTTATCGACCGTTTTTGGGAGGAACTGGCCCTTGCCCTTGAGGAAGGGCCTGCCCTGGAACGCTCTCAGGAGTTGCTTTGCACCGCCATTGAACGGGTCAAACGGACCTACATCAGCCAGATCAGCCGCTCGGGCATTGCAGGCCTGATCGATGAGCTCGATCAGCTGATGAATCGAGAAGGGGAGGAGGAGATGCAGCCACTTACTCCTCTTCCCGATTCAGTTCCGCCAGAGGGTTGATCAGCCGCGGTTGATCAGAGCCTTGATGGCACCCACTAAACTGTTGGATCCCTGTCCCACTCCTCCATCTGGGCGTGTGCGCACGGTGACGTCTCCGTTCACGGTGGTGCGGCAGCTCAGTCTGTAAGTGGCTGGGCGGTCAGCTAGGTAAACCTCTTCGACATCCGAGCGCGGGGACAGGTTGCGGGCACCATCGAGGACTTCCATCACGCAGGTGCCGCACTGGCCCAGCCCACCGCAATTGTTGAGGTTGTTGAGGCCGGTGTAGGGGTTGATGCCCGCATCTAGAGCGGCTTTGCGCAAATTGGCGCCCTCGATGCACCCCACCTGCTGGCCTTCGCGTTCGAAACGGATGGTGGGCACGATGGATCGGGGGTGGAGGCGCAGCCCAACTTAGGGCACCTCGGGTCGCGATTTCTCTCGACCGGTCGGAAGAAAGGTCGGAAGTCGCTCCCCTTACGATGGGCACTAGCAGGGGGAGATCTCAAATCCATGAGCCTCTCCGGTTACGACAGCCTGATTGCGAGCTTGATTCCTGGCTACACGAGCCTGGCCAGACTCTCAGTGTCCCTTATTGCTGCTTCTCCTCTGGCCCAGGCCCGTGGCTCGTCCGTGTTGGTGGCTGGCTGTGGCTCGGGAGCGGAGCTGCTCGCAGCCAGGCAACTCCGCCCGGACTGGCAGCTCACGGCGCTGGATCCCTCCCAGGACATGTTGGCGATGGCCCGGGACAAGCTTCAGGCTCAACCGGGACATCAAGAGACGACAGCCCCGATTCAATGGGTGCAAGGCACGGTGGAGGATCTTTCCGGAGAGCCTTTCTTTGATGGGGCCATGGCCGTTCTTGTGCTCCAGGCTCTCCCGGACGATGGAAGCAAGCGAAGATTCCTGAGTTCCCTCTCCCAAAGTCTGCGCCCTGGAGCCCAAGTGGTGCTGGTGGATCAGATGCAACCGGAACGAAGCAGCATCGAACAGCAGCTCATCACGGCTCGCCATCTTTTTCAACGCTCTGAGCGGATGCCCCCCCCGACCGATGCCGACAAAATTCTCGGAGAGGTTCATCCGCTGAGCTTGTCTCGACTGACGGGGCTTCTGGAGATAACGGGATTCAGCGACCCCCTCCCCGTCTTTCGGGCCCTGGATTACGAGGGGTTTCTGGTCCAGCGGTTGCCCTGAATCTTCAGGCAGCTGGTCTAGCCTTGATTTGCTCCCGGAGGGGTTGAAGTTCGTCTGTGATGAGATCGAGCGCATCCAGCCTCTGCCGTATGGCGACCAACTCATTGAGGATCGAGCTCAACAGTTGCTGGGTGGCTGTCGAGGGCGCATTGAGCACCTCGACGGTAACTTCCTTGATCCGAAGCACGTCCCGGGCGAATCTGGCTACTTCATTGGCATGGAACATCAGCGGTTGTTTGATATCGCTACGAAACTCGGGATTAAGCTTTCGGGGGTTGAAAGGTGGATTGGTATTGCGGGGATCTGTATTTGTATAACGATACACCGATGCTCTTGAGCGATTTAAAGCTTTCTGAACTTCATCGATTCCGATCAAGGAGGAATTCGAAGTGTCGGTTTCACCATTAGGGGAGAGGGTAGCAATCTCATCATCTGCCTGCTCGGCGGAAAGACCGAGAACGTTTGTGGGATCAGAGTTGCTGGCAGTAAACATAATAATTAACCTTTGAATTCTTAAGAATGTTTGGGTGACGATAGCAGAGCTTTCCAGGCGCGCCACAACGATGGGACACACATTCAGACGCCCACCTCCTGCCTGAGTGATAGGTTCCCTGTTAGTGAGTCATGGTCCCGATGCGCGTCTCCCGCCTCCTGCTGGTGACGCTGCGTGATGACCCTGCAGAAGCTGAGATCGTCTCCCACAAGCTGCTGTTAAGAGCAGGCTTCATTAGGCGTGTTTCGCCAGGGATTTACGCCTACCTGCCCCTGATGTGGCGTGTGTTGCAAAAAATTTCTGCCCTCGTCCGCGATGAAATGGACAGCATTGGAGCGTTGGAAACGCTTCTGCCCCAACTGCAACCTGCGGAACTTTGGCAGCGCAGTGGGAGATGGGCCGGTTACACCGCTGGCGAGGGGATCATGTTTCACCTTCACGACCGCCAGGGCCGGGAACTGGGCCTGGGCCCTACCCACGAGGAGGTGGTCACCGCACTGGCCGCCGATCTGCTCCGGTCCTATCGCCAACTGCCCGTTTGCCTCTACCAGATTCAAAGTAAGTTCCGGGATGAGATTCGGCCCCGATTTGGCTTGATGCGGGGAAGGGAATTCATCATGAAAGATGCTTATTCCTTCCACGCTGATGAGGAGTCCCTCAGACAGACCTATGGCTTAATGGATGGGGCCTATCGGCGCATATTTCAGCGCTGTGGCCTGCGCACCGTGGCCGTTGAAGCCGATAGCGGTGCTATCGGCGGCTCCGCAAGCCAAGAATTCATGGTGACGGCAGTGGCGGGGGAGGATCTGATTCTGGCCAGTCCCGATGGGATGTATGCGGCCAACCTGGAGCGCGCGGTTTCCTTGCCCCCAGAACCCATTCCCCTCTCCATCGAATCTTGTCGCGAGCTTTCCACGCCTGATCAGGTCACCATCTCAGACCTCTGCCAGGCCAATGGTTTCCATTCCTCTCAGATCGTGAAGGTGCTGTTGCTTGTTGCGCGTTTTGCCGAGGGGGCTCCCTATCCAGTGCTCGTCAGTCTTCGGGGTGATCAGCAATTGAATGAGGTGAAGCTCAGCAATGCCCTCCAGAACAGGATCGAGGGTCAAGGCTCTCTGCTTGAAGTGGTGGCCATGGAGCCAGCCCACCTGGTAGCGGAGGGTTTGTCTCCGCTGCCCTTCGGATCCTTGGGCCCCCATCTGGATAACACAGCCTTTGCGGGGGCAAAAACCTGGAGCTCAACCCTCCTGCGCTTTGCCGACCCCACCGCCGCTGAGCTGCCCGTCTTTGTCTGCGGTTCAAACCGCAGGGATTGGCATTTGGTGGGTGCCGCCTGGGGAGATCTCACCCCCATTCCTTTGATCGTGGATCTGCGGGAGGCCCAACGTGGCGACCGTTGCGTCCATGATCCTTCCCAACTCCTGGACACCGCCAGGGGAATTGAGGTGGGACATATTTTTCAGCTAGGTCAAAAGTATTCTCGGGCCATGGGGGCCACCTTTACCTCTGAGGAGGGGGAAGAGCAGCCGCTGTGGATGGGTTGCTACGGCATTGGCGTCTCCAGGCTGGCCCAGGCGGCCGTTGAGCAACTTCATGACAAACACGGGCTGTGCTGGCCGGTCTCCATCGCCCCCTTTGAGGTGATTGTGATCATCGCCAGCAGCCAGGACTCCACCCAGGTGGCTGTTGCGGAAAGCGTGTATGAAGCGCTTGGGGAGCAGGGACTGGAGGTCTTGTTGGATGACCGCCAGGAACGGGCAGGGGTCAAGTTTAAGGATGCTGATCTCCTGGGGATTCCCTATCGGGTCGTCGTCGGACGGGGAGCCGCTTCTGGGACTGTTGAAGTGGTTACGCGCCGCACGGGAGAGGCTGTGGAGATGGCCGTGGGCGAGGCTTGCTCCTGGCTCTCCAAACGGGTTGGCGGGGAGCGGGCAGGGTGGGAACCGTAGGATCGCGCCCATTCCCCCTGCTGAACCATGGCTGCAGTTTTGCGCTCTTTTTCCAACTTGGCCCGCAGGGCCGCCCAAGCGCTTGCGGCCCGTCTGTCCAGGCTCCAGCCATTGGTTCTGTCCCTGGTGCTGATGCTGTGCCTGAGTCTGTCCGCCTGTAGTGGTGGGGGCTTGCTCAGTGGCAACTACGTAGAAGACACGGCTGCCGTGACCCAATCCCTTCTCAGCACCATCGCTCTTCCGGCCGACGATCCAGGCGCTTCGGAGGCCATTACCCAGGCTCGCGCCCTGATTAACGACTACATGGCCCGTTATCGCCCTCGCCCCTCGGTCAATGGCCTCTCGTCCTTCACCACGATGCAGACGGCCCTTAATTCCCTAGCGAGCCACTACAACGCCTATTCCAATCGTCCTCTTCCTGACACCCTTCGCAACAGGGTGCGCAAGGAGCTTGAGCAGGCTGCCGCATCGGCGAGCAAGGGGGCTTGAGGGAACCGCGCTTCCTTTGCTTGTGAAGATCGATCAGAGGTTTTGACGAAATACCGATCCGTCTGAGAGAATTATTGTTTGTGCTCGAAGGCGGCTAAAGGCCGCGGTGTCCTTGGCCAACGTTGTCGTTATCGGTGCACAGTGGGGCGATGAAGGTAAGGGGAAAATTACAGATCTGCTCAGCAGATCTGCTGACGTGGTCGTTCGCTATCAGGGAGGCGTAAATGCGGGGCACACGATTGTTGTGGACCATCGTGTTTTAAAGCTGCACTTGATTCCCTCCGGCATCCTGTATTCAGACACCATCTGTTTGATTGGATCTGGCACGGTGGTCGATCCCCGCGTGATGCTGGGGGAACTCGACATGCTGATGGCCTGTGGCATCAGTCCATCCGGCCTCAAACTGGCTTCCACGGCTCACGTCACCATGCCTTACCACCGCCTGTTGGATCAGGCCCTGGAACAGAGACGGGGAAAGAGGAGAATCGGCACCACCGGTCGGGGGATTGGTCCTACCTATGCGGACAAGTCGGAGCGCAACGGCATCCGGGTGATTGATCTTCTGAATGCGGAGCGCCTCCGTGACCGGTTGCTAGGACCCCTGGCCGAGAAGAACGATCTTCTTGTTGGGGTCTACGGCCTGGAGCCCTTGGATCCTGATGCAGTGATTGAGGAATATGCGGCCTATGGCCAGAGGTTGGCACCCTTCGTGGTGGATTGCACCCGGGTCATCCATCAGGCCGCCAGGGCGAGAAAAAACATTTTGTTTGAGGGTGCCCAGGGCACCTTGCTGGATCTCGATCACGGCACCTATCCCTATGTCACCTCGTCCAATCCCGTTGCCGGTGGCGCCTGCATCGGCGCCGGCGTCGGCCCCACCCTCATTGACAGGGTGATCGGTGTGGCCAAGGCCTACACCACCCGCGTCGGCGAGGGGCCCTTCCCTACCGAGCTGGACGGCAGCCTCAACGACCATCTCTGTGATCGAGGAGGTGAGTTTGGCACCACCACGGGGCGCCGCCGACGCTGTGGCTGGTTTGATGGCGTGATCGGTCGTTACGCCGTCCAGGTGAACGGCCTGGACTGTCTGGCGATCACGAAACTGGATGTGCTGGATGAATTGGATGAAATTCAGGTTTGCGTGGCCTATGAGCTGGATGGCGAACGCATCGAGCACTTCCCGAGCAGCGCCGAAGACTTTGCCCGATGCAGACCCATCTTCGTGGCGTTGCCAGGGTGGCAGTGTTCCACAGCCGCCTGCAAGCGTCTCGAGGATCTCCCCGAGGCCGCAAGGGCATATCTCCGTTATCTCGCCGAGCTGATGGAAGTTCCCATTGCCATCGTGTCCCTGGGTGCGGAACGCGATCAAACCATTGTGGTAGAGGATCCGATCCATGGGCCCAAAAGGGCCTTGCTCAACGTTTGAGTGATCGGTCCGACGCACTCCTTTCCTCTCTTACCCCACTGCGTGACATGACCTCTCTTAGCTCCAAAGCCTTCGATGTGGTTGGCATTGGCAACGCCATTGTGGATGTCTTGGTGCAGACGGAAGACAGCTTTTTGGAGGACCACGGCCTCACCAAGGGCACCATGGCTCTCGTGAATGAGACCCAGGCCGAAGAGCTCTATGCCACCCTCGGTCCTGGCCTGGAAACGTCTGGGGGTTCAGCGGCCAACACATTGGCCGGGCTGGCCCAGCTGGGGGGGCAGGCGGGCTTTATTGGCAGGGTGCGCAATGACCAGCTTGGAGCGATCTTTGCCCATGACATCCGCTCTGTCGGAGCCCATTACCAAACGCCAGCATCGGAGAGCGGCCCCTCCACGGCTCGATGTCTGATCCTTGTCACCCCTGATGCCCAACGCACGATGTGCACCTATTTGGGGGCCTCCGTGAATCTCCATCCCAACGACCTCGATCTGGATCTGGTGCGTCAGGCCAAGGTGCTCTATCTCGAGGGCTACCTGTGGGATAGCGATGAGGCCAAACAAGCCTTTATTGCTGCTGCCCAAGTGATGCGCGAGAGCGGCGGGGAGGTGGCCCTCTCCCTCTCCGACGCCTTCTGCGTAGATCGCCATCGGGAGAGCTTCCAGGAGTTGGTGGATGGCCATGTGGACGTTCTTTTTGCCAATGAGATGGAGATCACCTCCCTCTACAAGGCCAACCACTTCGAAGAGGCCGTGGATCAGGTGCGGGGGCGCTGCAAGGTTGCCGCCCTCACCAGGAGTGAGGAGGGTTCCCTTGTTCTGAGCGGGGATCAGACCCTCCCGATCGCCCCCTTCCTTCTCGGACCCTTGCTGGACACCACGGGGGCGGGCGATCTCTATGCCGCGGGCTTTCTTTACGGCTACACCAAAGGAGAGGGTTTAGAGCGTTGTGGACGTTTGGGCTCTCTCTGTGCGGGCCAGGTGGTCACCCAGCTGGGCCCCCGTCCCCATGGCTCTCTCAAGGAGTTGGTGGCCCATCACTTGCCTTAGCGCGCCCCTCCTGCGAGCTGTTCGGAACACCAGTCTCCATAGGCCCCTCGTGTCTGGGCACCCAGGGTGATCCATTCCGGTGTCGCGTAACTGTGCAGCTCCAGCAGCGTCTGGTACAACCTCTCCAGCGAGTCCGGATGGGTTTTCAGTAACAGCTGCACCTCTTCACTGCGAGTGGTGCGGCCTTGCCATGAGAAGTGGGAGACGATCGGCATGCAGGAGACGCAAGCCACCAGGCCCTTCTCAAGAAGGGTCGCAGCGAGGATCTCGGCCTTCTCCAGGTTGCCCTCAGTGGTGAGCACCAAGACCAGATCCGCTTGATTTGCTTCTTCCACGGCCTTCAACACCTGTTCCACAATCACGAAAGGCTTCCTCCATCCGGTCGACCCACGCGTTCTATCAGGTTCTTGAAACCCAGCCGCTGGATGCCATCCGGTTCAGGCGGGCGCTCCAGGAGCAGCAGCCGGAGGCTCAGGGTTCGCGCCACTTGCTGCCAGAGGGCCTCTGTATGTCCCCCCGATTGACGGCAGAGGATGGTGTCGATTTGCCAATGCCGGCATAGAGCCTTTTCCACGGCTCCATCGGCCGTGGGGTGCAAACAAGCTATTCGGTCGGCAGGGATGCCTGCTTGCTGGGCCTGTCTCAACGCTTGTGGGTAGGGCAATACCCTGGCATGGAGGTGAGCTCCTCGGCATCGGTGAACAGCCTCTCCCAGTAAACGCGCTCCGATGGCCAGAATCAACCGCTCGTTCTTGGCCAGGTGGCCGGCAAGATCGTCTAGGTGCTTTATCGGAGTGCTCCAGGTCGTCTCTAGCCCAGGGCGCTCCAGGCGGAGCAACTTTTCGGGTCGACCCCGAGTGGCTTCCATGGCCGCCGGCGTGATGCGGACGGCGAACGGATGGCTGGCATCGATCAGCCATTGAAAAGGATCTCCTTCCTGCTCCGCAGCCTCGAGCAGGGATCGCAAGGCTCCAGCATTGGCCAAGGCCCCCACGATCATCTCCAGATGGGGGCTCTCCGGATACGGTTGGCTGGCAGCGGGCGTCACCACGCTTATCCGTAGGCGCCATCCCAGCTCCAGGAAGTGCTGGGCCAGCGCCGGACCCTCCCCCGTGCCCGCAATCAGCCAGAGTCGATTTCCTTTCACTCCCATGGTCCTGCTGGGCTGGTCGGCGTGCATCAGGATGGGGGAGACTCCCAGCGGAAGAGGGCGTGAATCACTGTTTGCTCGAGGTGGAAGTGCTGGAGGCACCCCAGGTGCGCTACACACAGGACAACCAGACGCCGGTGGCGGAGATGACCGCCCGCTTTGACGGGCTGAGGCCAGAGGATCCTGCGGGGCAGATCAAGGTTGTGGGCTGGGGCAATCTGGCGACCGATCTCCAAAATCGCGTTCAGGTGGGCGAACGTTGGGTTCTGGAGGGGCGATTGAGGATGAATACGGTGACCCGCCAGGATGGGGTGAAGGAGAAGCGTGCCGAACTCACCTTGGCTCGACTCCATTCCTATGGCAACCAGGCGTCGGCTCCGACTCCCCGGCCTGCCATGAACACTCCCCCCCAGAGCCCTCCTGCCCCTGCAGGAACCTCTGCTCGGAAGGCCCCCCCTAGCTCCTCGGCTTCGTCCCCGGCCAAAAGGGAAGTCCCAGCGGCCAGTCCTCCCCCGGTGTGGAACACTTCCCCCTTGGTTCCCGATGATCTGAGCGAAGGAGAGGATGAGATTCCCTTTTGAGTGATGGCCATCCAAAGCGCCTACTCCAGCCGTTCCCCGGCTTGATCCAGCATCTGCCCCAGCTCCCGCTCTAGGGCCGCCAGGTCTAGCCGCCATTGGGGCCAGCGTCCGCTATCTAGCTGACGTAGCAGCCACAGTCGATCCTGTTGCAGAGCCTCCAGCACGCTCCGGAGATCGTCCCTATTCTCTCCCCCATGGGATGGTGCTTCCCCAGAGGGTGAGGATGGCGTATTGGCCATGATGGTCCACATAGGTTGTCCCATCCTGGCCTCTCCTGCAGGAAGATGGCTCCATGCAAAGTTTCCGTTCCCCAGGCACGTTGGTGACCCTCGCGGGTGCAGCCCTTACGGTGATTGGTTCGGTGGCCTACGTCAGCGACCATCCCAATCTCAGCTTGCCCACCATTTTTTACGGCATCCCCATCCTTCTGGGTGGGTTGGCCCTGAAATCCTCCGAACTCCCCCCTCCAGACCGACTGACCCCGCCGGACCAGTTGCGGACGCTCCGTGAGGCTCCTGCCAGTGAATCCCTTCGCAAACTCCTGGCTGATGTCTGTCGCTGGCGCTATGGACAGAAAGTGCACCTCGAGAGTTCTCTTGAGGCGCTCAAACTTTGGGACGAGCAGGATCCCCCAACCCTGCTCTCGGTGGAAGAACTTTCCTTTCCAGAGGGCTATGGGCTTTCCCTGACGTTTGCGGAGGGAGGGGTTTCTTTTGCACGATGGGAAGCGTCCCTCGACCGTCTGGGCCGTTTCTTCGGCCCTGATCTGCAGGCTGCGTTGGTCCAGCAACCCCAGCACCAACTCACCCTCACCTTGCAACCCCGGGTCAGCGAGGTTTCGGCCTCCGACCCTACCCGTACTCTGCCCGCCTCCTGATGAGTGATCCCCCCATCAACCTGGAGGAGGCCTCCCGGGTTTCGGTGTTGAGCGAGGCCCTCCCTTACATCCAGAGGTTTGCTGGCCGCCAGATCGTAGTCAAGTACGGGGGGGCGGCCATGGTGGAGCAAGGATTGAGGGAGGCGGTTTTCAGGGATCTGGCCCTCCTCTCATGCGTGGGTGTGCAGCCGATCGTCGTGCATGGAGGGGGTCCGGAGATCAACCAATGGCTGACCCGGCTGCAGATTCAGCCCCAGTTCCGTGATGGCCTGCGGGTGACGGATGCGGACACCATGGACGTGGTGGAGATGGTGTTGGTGGGACGGGTCAATAAGCAGATCGTCAATGGCCTCAACCGTGTGGGGGGAAGGGCCGTCGGGCTGTGTGGAGCCGATGGCTCCCTTGTGGCCGCCCGCCCCATTGGTAGCAGCCATGGGTTGGTGGGGGAGGTGGCCTCGATTGATCCTTCCATCCTTCACCCCCTGCTGGAGGCGGGTTACATCCCTGTGATCTCCAGCGTGGCTCCTGATCTGGATGGGCAGATGCACAACATCAATGCCGACACGGTGGCTGGGGAGTTGGCTGCATCTCTTCAGGCTGAGAAATTGATCCTGCTGACCGATACAGCTGGAATCCTCCGCGATCAAGCTGATCCCGACAGCCTGATTCGCCAGGTCACCCTGGGTGAGGCCCGTGCCCTGATTGCCGAAGGGGTGGTAGCAGGAGGCATGACTCCAAAAACCGAATGCTGCGTTCGGGCATTGGCCCAGGGGGTTGGGGCTGCCCACATCGTGGATGGAAGGGTGCCCCACTCCCTCCTGCTGGAAGTATTCACCAATGCTGGCATTGGCACGATGGTGGTGGGCAGCCCCCGGCGACTGCTGCCCTGAGGAGCCATGGCCCCGGAGACGGATCATCTCTCCACAGCGTTTGCAGAGGCCAAAGTGGCCATCGAGCGGGGGAACTACGCCAGGGCTGTTGCCCTGTTGGAGCCCATGCTTGATGAATACTCCCCCATGCAGCCGCCAGGTGACATTCTGCGCCTCCTGCTGGCGACAGCGCTCATGGGCCAGGGGCAAGGCGAGCAGGCTGCGGCCTGTTGCCGCAGCCTGCAAAGTTGCGCTGATCCCCAGAGGCGCGCCCAGGCCCGTGATCTTCTCCAGGTGTTGGAGGCTCCGGCGCTGAAACGCCCACGGGATTGGTCCCTCACCTTGCCGCGCCTGGATCAGGCCCCCCCCCTTGAAGGGGTGGGTGGCTGGAGACGTTCCAAGCGTCTTCAGAAGGCAGAATCCCCGCCTCCGCCCCCCGTGGGTCCCACCCAAAGTCCCCGAGGTTTTGCCGCTGTGGTGGTGGCGCTGCTGGTGGCGATGTTGCTTGGCTTTCTCCTCTCGGGATGTTTGCGTGTGGAGACCGATCTCATCGCCGTCGCTCCAGGTCGCGTCCGCCTGGAGCATCGCTTGCGGCCAGTGGCAGACACCCCTTTGCCTTTTCAGAGAGCGTTCTCTGCGGCTCTGGCGGCAGAGGAGCCTCCCTACAAGCTCACACAAAAAGGAACCATCACCATTCTCTCCAGCCCCCTGCTGACCCCTCACGGCGCCTTGAACTCCCTCCTCCACTCATGGGAGAAGGCCTCGGTACTGGGCGGGTTTGCGCTCCCTCCTCCGGCCCTGGATTGGCAGGAGACCAACTGGTTGGTTGGGGTCTCTCAACACGTCCAGATCGGCCTGGATCTCCAAAATCTGCCATCCCTCCCTGGGTTGGATCTGAGCTTTCGGCTCACGCCGTTTGCCAAGCACTCCCTGCGGCAGGCGCGGCCCAACCCTGTTCGTCCGGCGGGGGATCCCCATTCATGGATCTGGCAGCTGGAGCCCGGGCAGGTGAATCACCTGGAGATTCGCTGCTGGCGCTGGAATCCCATCGCTCTTGGAGGAGTGCTCATCTCCCTTGCGTTGCTGTTGGTGGTGCTGGTGCAGCGCATGCGGGTGCGCCTTGGGCTTGGCCTTCCGGAGCTGCCCGCCTGAAACTCTCCCTCACAGCTGGAGCGGGTCAGGATCGATGGCCAGGGTCACGGTGCGATGGAGCATCTGCCGCATGTCCTGCTCGGAGGGAAGGGGCAAGAGGGACCCTGGGGGACCATGGAGCAACAGCTGCCAGCGGCTCCGCCCGGCTACCCGCGCCACGGGGGCGGGACTGGGACCGATCAGGAACCACTGGTTGGCCTCCACGGCGGGACGGATTCTCTCGGCCAGAGCAGCGGCGGAGGTGGCTGTGGAGGCTGCGGAGGGACCGGCCAGCCGCAACAGGCAGGCCCTGCTGAAGGGCACAAGGGCCCCGCTTTCGCGAAGTCGGGCTTCCTCCTTGAGAAAGGCGTCGTAGTGCCCATCCACAAGGTGGCGGATCACGGGATGGTCCGGTGTGTAAGTCTGCACGAGCACCTCTCCCGGTTGCTCCCCTCGTCCAGCCCGTCCTGCGAGCTGCAGCAGCAGCTGGAGGCACTGCTCCCCTGAGCGCAGGTCTGGGCGATGCAGAAGGCTATCGGCCGCTAGAACGGCGGCGAGGGTGACGCTCGGCAAATCCATCCCCTTGGCCAGCATTTGCGTCCCCACCAGCACATCGGCCTGACGGTCCCGGAAGGAGTCCAGCACCCGGCGATGGCCGTCGGCCCCTCGGGTGCTGTCGGCATCAAAACGCAGCACTCTGAGGTCCTCCAACTCAGCCGTGAGTTGCTCCATCACCCGCTGGGTTCCTGCACCAAAGGGTTTAAAGGCCGTGGAAGCGCAGGCTGGACAGCGTTGACTCAATTCCTGCCGGTGGTCGCACCAATGGCAGCGCAGCCACTCCTGGCCACTGTTGCGGCGATGAACGGTGAGTGCCACATCGCAGTGGGGACACTGGACCACGGATCCGCAACTGCGGCAGCTCAGAAAACTCCGGTAACCCCGACGGGGCACCAGGATCACTGCCTGTTCCCCCCGATGGCGGAGGCTCTCCAACCGATCCAGCAGGGGCCTACTGAGGAGGCGCCGGTGTCCCTCTGCCAGTTCATGGCGCATGTCCACCACTCTCACGGCCGGGAGGGGCCGTCCCCCGATGCGTTCCGGGAGCTGGAGGAGGTTGGTCTGCCCTCCGGGGTGCTGGGCGGCCAACCAGCTTTCGAGCGCTGGGGTGGCACTTCCAAGAACGAGTTGGGTGCCCTCGAGCCTGCAGCGAAGCCTGGCCACCTCCCTGGCGTGGTAACAGGGCATGGGACTTTCCTGTTTCCAGGAGGAATCATGCTCCTCATCCAGAACGATCAACCCCAAGGGGGAGAGGGGCAGAAAGATGGCTGAACGGGTGCCCACCACCAGTCGCGGTTGACCGTCCCGGTCTGCTGCCAGGCATGACCGCCAGCAGGCGATACGCGCCCGTTCAGGCATGCCGCTGTGGTACTCGAGAACCCCCGGCCCGAACCGGGCGCGTGCCCGGTCAAGGAGTTGTGGGATGAGGCCAATCTCAGGAGTGAGGAGCAACACGCTGCGTCCAGAGACCAGCTGATGGGCGGCTGTTTGGAGATACACCTCCGTTTTCCCTGAGCCTGTGACCCCCCACAGAAGTGTTTCTGAGCCAGGTGCGGCTGCCAGGAGGCTGTTGACCGTTGCCGCCTGGGCGGGCGTGAGCACCTGACCCTTGTCATCCACTGCAAGGGTTTGGGCGGTTTCGCGGCCTTCTGGAGCCAGAACGATGGGGCTTATGCGCAACAGTCCTTTCTTTTCGAGAGCCTGCACCACTCCACGTCCAAAGCCATCCCCACTGATCAGATCCCTCAAGAGGCGTTGCCCCCCATGGCTGTCCAGGTGGTCCAGCAGTTGTTGTTGCCGCGGGGACAGGGAGGGCGCCGCGGCAAGGGGCAGGGCGGTGCGTTGGATGAGCCGAAGTTGCTGCCTCTGCCCCGTTCGTTGGCGCCTGGCGCCCAACCAGCCTGCGGGAAGAACACTTCGCAGGGTGCGGAAGAGGCTGGTGTGACACTGCAGCGCCACTTCCGCAATCAACTGTTGCCAGTCTGGATGAATCGCAGCACGCTCCACAAGCGCCATCACGGGCTGGAGGGTGTGTTCAGGTCGATCCTTGGGACTGTGCTGTAAGCACGCCACCACCAGACCCGCGTGTAGTCGTCCTTTCAGTCTCACCTGAACCAGATCCCCCATCCCAAGTGCCAGTCCATGGGGGTTGCTGTAGGTGAAAACCTGTCCCTCCCGCCCAGCCTCCAGCCAGATGTCCAAGAAGGCCGGGGCGGCTTGGCTGTTCCAGGAAGGCGGCAAGGATTCTTGCAAACGTCTCACTCCATTCCTAAGATGAAGAAAGCCAGTTCGAGAGGTTGACATCAACTAGGCAGTTTTCGGCTCGAGGGAAAGACACCAGAGTCCCGCCATCATCCATCCGGAGCGATCCCAATGATGAGCACCCCCTTCCCTCCCCCCTGTTCTGGTCTGATCTTTCGTACTGTTTTCGTCACCTACCCGGGTTGACCCTTCACATCTCGGCGTGGACTTTGCCTTCTTTGCATGCCCTGTAACTGGGCCATCCCGCCGCCCCCTTTTCAACAGCCCATCACTGGAGTGGTTTCCAGAAGCTTGAAACCGTCACTCCTTTTTTGAACGCCTCCACCCTCCATAGCCCCCTGCCCGCTCCATATGAGCCCTGTCACCGCCAAAGTTGCCAGTCTGGACATCGCCTCGACGGAGGATGCGTTAGGCCTCCAAGAGCCGGAGGATGCACCCGACCTGATGGCTCTGAAGGAGCCTCCAGCCAAGGCAGCACCGAAGAAATCGCGATCAAGTGCCTCAGCCTCGAAGGGGAAAGCAAAAGCTAAGCTCACTCCTGAACAGGACGATGAACTTCTAGGGGAGGATTCTCTGGAGGACGGAGCAGATCTGTTGCTCGATTCCCCTGAACTCCTGGAGACCGATAGCCTCGCCCTTGCAGACGACAAGGTTGCAGCTAGCAAGGACACGCCGGCTACTGCGAAGGCATTGGCGAGCATCAAGGTGGGTCCCAAAGGGGTTTACACCGAAGATTCCATTCGTGTTTACCTGCAGGAGATCGGCCGGATTCGGCTGCTCCGCCCCGATGAGGAAATTGAACTGGCTCGAAAGATCGCCGATCTCCTCCAGCTGGAAGAGCTGGCCGCCCAATTTGAGGCGGACCATGGCCATCATCCCGATACCAAGGAGTGGGCCGCTTTGGTGGAGATGCCTAGCATCAAGTTCCGTCGGCGTTTGATGCTGGGACGAAGGGCGAAGGAAAAAATGGTTCAATCAAACCTACGCCTGGTTGTATCAATTGCCAAGAAATATATGAATCGCGGCTTATCTTTCCAGGATCTGATTCAGGAAGGAAGTCTGGGTCTGATTCGTGCCGCTGAAAAGTTTGACCACGAGAAGGGTTACAAGTTTTCCACTTACGCGACCTGGTGGATTCGTCAGGCCATCACACGAGCCATTGCCGACCAGAGCCGCACCATCCGTCTACCCGTTCACCTTTACGAAACCATCTCTCGCATTAAAAAGACAACCAAGACCCTGTCTCAGGAGTTTGGGCGCAAGCCCACGGAGGAGGAAATTGCGGAGAGCATGGAGATGACTATCGAAAAGCTGCGTTTCATTGCAAAGTCGGCCCAACTCCCAATCTCCTTGGAAACGCCAATCGGCAAAGAGGAAGATTCCCGCTTAGGAGACTTTATCGAGGCTGACATTGAAAATCCTGAACAGGACGTCGCCAAGAATTTGTTGCGGGAAGATCTCGAAGGTGTTTTGGCAACGCTCAGTCCAAGGGAGAGAGATGTCCTGCGGCTGCGCTATGGACTGGATGATGGTCGCATGAAAACCCTTGAGGAAATTGGACAGATCTTTGATGTTACGAGGGAGCGAATTCGGCAGATTGAGGCGAAAGCACTGCGCAAGCTTCGCCATCCCAATCGCAATAGTGTATTAAAAGAGTATATAAAATAGGGCAATACCTTGGTTTTTGGCCCTCGAGAAAAGCTCTCGATTGTTCTCCCCACTTATAATGAACGCGACAATATTCTCCCAGTCGCTTCTGAGTTGCTTGCTCTTATTTCGCAGTATGATATCGAGATTATCTTTGTTGACGACGATTCGCAGGATGGAACTGCAGAACGGGTTCGTGAACTATCCCGAACAGCTCCCCAGATTCGCCTGATCCGTCGGATTGGGCGTGCTGGTTTGTCCAGCGCCATCAAGGAGGGCATCCTGGATGCCACAGGGGATCTTGTGGCTGTCATGGATTGTGATGGACAACATCCTCCATCGAGTGTGATCGCAGCTTTGGAGTGTCTGCAAGATCCAGGAGTCGACCTGGTGATTGGGAGCCGTTTCCGCCCTGATTCCCTGATCAGAGGTTTGAGTGAGAGGCGAGAGAGAAATTCCACCCTGGCCAATGCGGTGGCTCGATTCAGTTTGCCCCGTTACCGCCAACTGACGGACTACATGAGTGGTTTTTTTGTCTGCCGTCTACAATCCATTCTTCCGTATGTGCGCCAGATTGATGTTAATGGATTTAAGTTCTTATATGAACTGCTCGCCATCTGCGGGGGCCGCCTTGGTGTAGTAGAGATTCCCCTAGTGTTTCAGGAGCGGATTACTGGCGAGTCTAAATTAAATCTCGCGGTGGTGTGGGACCTGGGTATCTCGATTCTGCATACGCTGCTGCTTCGCAGTGTTCCCCGGCGGGCCATCAGCTTCGGTTTGGTGGGCGCAACGGGTATTGCAATACACTTGTTGATTTATTCGCTCGCCCGTCGGTTTTTTCATTTTAATTTTGAATTTGCCCAAACCTCGGCTGTCATCGGGGCAGCTTCTAGCAATTTTCTGATTAATAATATTCTGACGTTTCGCTTTCAGCAGTTGTCGGGTTTGCGCCTCTGGTTAGGTCTTGTCCGCTTTCTGCTCGTCACATCCATGGGAATGGTGGCGAATGTTGGTGTCTCCTCTGCCCTTTATCATCAGCATACCCAAACACCCTTGTTGGCCATGTTTGCTGGGATCGCTGTTGATTTTGTGTGGAAATATGCAGCCTCCTCAAAATTTGTCTGGAACTCTCCTTAAGGCATCCGATCCACCAGCTCCCATCGTAAACAGTTTCCGCCAGCATCCTAAGTTGCGGCTGCTGAGTTGGTGACGGCAAGGTCTATGGAGGGCAATCCACGGTGGGCTTGGCTTAGTCTTCTTGGCCTGACCCTGTTGTGTTGGCTGGCTTTTTTCAACGGTTTGGGCACTCTTGGGTTGATGGATAAAACGGAGGCTCTCTTTGTGGAAGTGGGCCATCAGATGCACCTCCGCAACGACTGGGTCACCCCCTGGTGGAACGGGGAACGGTTTTTTGACTATCCCGTGTGGGGCTATTGGGTGGTGGCACTTGCCTTCCGCCTCTTTGGCGTGTCGCCTTGGGCAGCCCGTTTGCCTGTGGCCTTGGCGGCCAGTTCGGTTGTGGTGGCTGCTTTCTTATTGCTTTGGCACTGGGGCGGTCCGCAGGAACGTCTCCAGGTGCGATTGGGGAGGGCTGCCCTGGGGGCAGGAGTCCTGGCCACCAGCCCCGGTTGGATCGGCTGGGGACGCACCTCCACCACGGACATGTTTCTCTCGAGTGCGATCAGCCTGGCGCTGCTCGCCTTTCTCCTGGCCCACCTGCAACCCTCTGGTTCCCCCCTGGCAGCGCTTGGTCGGATCGGGTTGGCCTTGTTTTCAGCCATCGCTGTTTTGGCGAAGGGCCCGGTGGGTGTGCTTCTACCCCTGCTTGTGATCGGTGCGTTTTTGCTCCTGAGCGATCAGTGGCGGCGATGGATGAAGCCGACCCACCTGCTCCCAATGGTGGCTCTTTTTTTTGCTGTCGCGGCCCCTTGGTATGGGGCGGCAGCCCAGGTCAATGGCTCCGCTTTCCTCGGAGGTTTTCTCGGATTCAGCAATCTGCAGCGATTCACCACGGTGATCTACGACCATCCAGGCCCCCCCTGGTTCTATCTGCCCTGGCTGGTGATTCTGCTGTTCCCCTGGTCGCTCTTCCTACCCGTGGCCTTTGCAGCACTGGGCTTCTGGCGGCTGGATCGCTGGAGGACTCCGTCGAAACCTTCTTCGCCAGCAGGAACCGTGGAATTGTTACTCCTCCTTTGGCTGCTGATTCCTCTGGCGTTCTTTTCAGCTGCAGCAACCAAACTGCCGGGCTACATCCTGCCGATTGTTCCGGCGGGGGCTCTTTTGGTGGCGCTCTTTTTCTCGCCCTTACCCCCTGGTGGCCGCGAGCATGGGCGTACAGCGAGATCTGTTGTTGCCCCTCCCCTAAATCGCCCCACTCGGATCAGCGGTTTAGTGGAAACCATCCTCCTAGGGGTCATGGCCATGGCGGCGGTGTTCGCACCACGCTGGGCAGCTACTGATCCAGCCCATCCCAATTTTGCCGCCACCCTGGAGGCCTCGGGCCTGCCCCTCCTGCTTGCCAGCATCCTTGGCCTGGCAGCTCTGGCTCTGGCGATCATCCTTGTCAGGGGGAACGACCGCCGCTGGCTGGGATTGGCAAGCCTTACGGGATTTCTCTCTATCATGGCCTTCGTTGTCCCACCCCTGGCGTCCCTGATCGATCGGGAACGCTTGCTGCCCATCCGGCAGTTAGCCCAGCATGCCCGATCTCTGGCTCGGCCTGAGGAGCCCCTCTGGGTGGTGGGCACCAAGCGTTACAGCACCCTTTTCTATGGGGGCGAATCGGCTGCCTTCGTCTCAGGGAAGGAGAGTATTGAGCGTCGGCTGCGGAAAGATCGCCCCAGCCTGTTGCTTTCCGCCAGGAGCAGCACGGCCCGTTTGCTAGGCGACCGCCAAGTTCTGGAAGAGCTTGAATGGCCGGCTAACGCCGTGGACCGATTGGGGAAAATAGGAGAGCAAGAACTCTGGCGTGTCCGGCTTCCCATCGGCGGTCTCACCAGTGGCAACGGAGAGCCCCCTCTGTGAGACCGTCTTTTTCCCTGCGAGATGGATGGATCATTGCCATCTGCCTCGCGGTGCTCCTCCTGCTCGGTCGATTGGTGACCGGCATTGATCAGGCGCCCGAACTGGATCAGGTGCTGCTCGATGGGCTGGGCCGGCTACTGGCCAACCCGATTGGTTTTTTTCTGCTCCAGGTTTATCGCCTGAGCGGGGTGGGTTTTACAGCCGTGCTGGTGGTGGTGGCCCTTGTGTTTCTGTTGCTGAAACGCTGGTGGAATGACCTGAAGCTGCTGGTGATGGCCACAGGCGGCATTCTCATGATTGTGGATCTCTGGCTGAAACCCTTCTTTGATCGGGCCCGCCCCCATGCCAAATTGCTGGAGGTGGATGGGAGGAGCTTTCCAAGCGGCCATGCGGCCGGTTCGATTGCCTTCTATTACGCCATGGTGGCTATCCTTACGCTTCATTACCCCCATCTACGCCGTCCTCTAATGGTGGGAGCCACCCTTTGGGTGATGCTGGTGTGGCTCAGCACAATGGTGGCTCGTGCCCACTGGCCTTCCGACCTGCTGGCCGGCGGCGCGGTGGGTTTGGCCTGGCTCACGATCTGCCTGTCGTTCTGGCGTCCAGGGGTGCGGCCATGACGACCGCATTGATCCAAGAGCTGGCAGATCTACGGGGCCATCGCAGTGCGCCTCCCCTGAGTCACCTACAGCGGCTCGTGCTTCAGCAGGAGCTGCGCCAACGGGTGGCGGCCTGTGACTGGTGCACGATCGGAATCATGGCTCCAGGGGGAGAGGCGGCCTTGGGCTGTCTTCAGAGTTTTGAGCAGGCCTTTGGCTGGCCCCGGCTGGGGGCCATGGACCACACAGAGATCCGTGCTTTGGGTGGACCCGTTTTTTTGAAGGGTCATCAGCGCACGGGGAAACTTGGGTTTCGAGTGGAAGCCGGTTTGGGGGAAGGAGTTTTGCTGACTGGGCACAGTGACACCAATCCCGAGGTGGAAGACACCTGGGGCCCCCTCCCCCTTGACTTCTTCACCCGTGCTCCAGGACCAGGGGCCACCAGTCTTTAGGCTGAGCTGCTGTGAACAGGCAGGTGTTCCTGCTGGCCTCCCCCACCGATGAATGCTTCTCTACTGCGCATCGCCTCGCGCCGCAGCCAGCTGGCGATGGTGCAGACCCATTGGGTGCGAGATGCTCTCTTGCAAGCCCATCCAGGCCTGGAGATCCGGATCGAGGCCATGGCCACCCAGGGGGACAAGATTCTTGATGTGGCCCTCGCCAAGATCGGCGATAAGGGGCTCTTCACCAAGGAATTGGAAGCCCAGATGCTGGTGGATCGGGCCGACATTGCGGTTCACAGCCTTAAGGACCTTCCCACCCAGCTCCCAGAAGGCCTGATTCTCGGCTGTGTGACCGAGCGGGAGGACCCGGCCGACGCTCTCGTAGTGCATGAAAAGCATCGCGATCAAACTCTGGAGACTCTTCCCGAAGGCAGTGTGGTGGGCACCAGCTCCCTCAGGCGGCTTGCCCAGTTGCGCCATCATTTCCCTCATTTCACGTTCAAGGATGTGCGAGGCAATGTGATCACGCGGCTGGAGAAGCTGGATGGGGGAGAGTTTGATTGTTTGATCCTGGCGGCTGCGGGCTTGGGCCGGCTGGGGCTGGCCGACCGCATTCACCAGCTGATTGATCCCTCGATCTCCCTCCATGCCGTGGGCCAGGGGGCCCTCGGCATCGAATGCCGCGATGGGGATGAACGGGTGCTGGAGCAGATCAAGGTGCTGGAGCATCAACCCACCGCCCGACGCTGCGTAGCTGAGCGGGCCTTTCTCCGTGCCTTAGAGGGGGGCTGCCAGGTCCCGATTGGGGTGAACAGCCGTTTTGACGATCAGGCCCTTGTGCTTACAGGCATGGTGGCCAGCCTGGATGGTCAGCGGCTGATCCGAGATGAGGTCCGCGGTGATGGGGCCGACCCCGAGGCAATCGGCATCGCCCTCGCGGACGCCCTTCGCAGGCAGGGAGCCGCAGCCATTTTGGAGGAGATCTTTGCCACCGTCCGCCCCGGCACCTGAGCCCCAGCCCTTCCAATGGGGGTTGGTGGGCTGGGCTGCCCTTGTTGGCACCCTGACAGGCCTGGCCATCGTGGCGTTCCACGAGCTCCAGGGTTTCATCAACAATTTCCTCTATGGCCCCTTTGTGGAGGGGCTTCTGGTGATTGGCCGTTCTCCGGCTGCGGCGGGACTGACCGAAGCTGGCGGTCTGGATCTCCCCCCCTTGGCGCCGGATGGGGGAACGCCTTTGAAATCCATGCTGCAGCTGGGCCTGGAAGGCCTCGGATGGCTCGCCCCCAGTGCGCCCGCTCCCCTTCCCGAGCCGGCCACCAGCCCGAACGATGCGCTCACCGATTGGCTGGCCCTCTGGCCAGTGGTGGTGGTACCCACCCTCGGAGGCCTCGCGGTGGGGGTGCTGAGGTGGCTGGCGGGGTCCATCGGTCCCGGGATTCCAAGTCTGCTGGCCATGGCGGATGGTGCTGTGGCCGCCAACCCCCGACTCCCCTTCCTCCGTTTGGTGGCCGCATCCCTCAGCCTCGGTAGTGGGGCGTCCCTTGGTCCCGAGGGGCCCAGTGTGGAGAGCGGGGGCAACCTGGGCTTGTGGGTGGCGAGTCGGTCCGGTCTCACTCCCCAGTCACAGAAGGCTCTGGTGGCGGCGGGCATTGCGGCGGGTTTGGCAGCGGGCTTCAAGGCGCCAATCGCCGGGGTGTTTTTCGCCTTTGAAGGCAGCTTTAACGCCATCCAGAGTCGCCCGAGCCTTCGGGCCGTGCTGGTAGCGGCCGTGGCTTCGGCTCTTGTGACCCAGCTGGTGCTAGGCGATTCGCCCATCCTGCGTCTGCCCGCCTACCAGGTGAGGTCTCCTCTGGAGTTGCCCCTCTACCTGGGGTTGGGATTGGTGGCCAGTGTGGTGTCTCTGGCCTTGGTGCGTCTGCTGGCTCTGGGGCGCCATCCCAGGGTGCTGAGCTTCGTGGGTCAGCTGCCGCCGGGTCTGGCCACCGGCCTGGGAGGAGCCGCCGTCGGTGGGTTGGCCCTGCTGTTTCCTGAGGTGCTGGGGGTCGGTTACGACACGATTGAGAGTCTGCTGGGTCAGGACGAGGCCATTCCCTTGCTGACTCTGGTCGGGGTGATCGCTGCCAAGCTCTTGGCTACCACCCTCAGCAATGCCTCAGGCTTCGTGGGCGGAGGTTTTGCACCTGCCCTTTTCCTCGGTGCCGTGCTTGGAAATGTCTACGGTCAGCTGCTTGGGGTTGGAGGGCTAAATCTACCCGTGGCGGAACCCCCTGCCTACGCCATGGTGGGAATGGCAGCAGTGCTAGCTGGTAGCGCCCGGGCCCCGATTACCTCGATTCTGCTCTTGTTCGAACTCACCCGCGATATCCGCATCGTGCTCCCCCTGATGGCGGCGGCGGGCTTGAGTGCCGCCCTGGTGGAACGCTGGCAGGGGTTCCAGTCGGTTGATCTGCTTGGTCGGGATCTGATAGAGGAACAACGACGCAACCTCATGGGCTCAATCTCTGTGCTAGAGGCCCTGGAGCCGGAGGCTCCTCTCGTGCTCCCCGCCTCCACCTCCACATCCATGGCCCTCGATCTTTTGATCGAGGTGCATGGCCATTGCCTGCTGGTCACCGACAATGCCAAGGCCATTGGGTTGGTGAATCTCTCTGATCTGCAAAGGGGATTGCAACGGCAGAAGCAACACATGGCCCCTGGGGGCACATCCACCCTTGGTGATTGTTTGCGCTCGGAGATGGTCTGGCTTCCCGGGAGTGCCTCCCTCAGCCAACTGGAAGACCAATTAGTTCCTGGCGGCCTCAGACAGGTGCCCGTGTTCGCTGTCTCTGGAGAAGGTGCGGCCCTGCTTCCTGTAGGCCCGCCTCCAGCTGGATTACCCGAATCCAAGCTTCTGGGCTTGGCCAGCCGAGATGGGATGGCGAGGGCCGTAGCCCGCAATCTTCAACGGGTAGGGTCTATGGAAGAGGAGATAAGAGCTTCGGCTACGGGATCGGCCTGAGAAAGAAGTCTCAGAATCCGTTGGAGGTCAAGGTCGGAGAGCTCTCCGTCATCGCCCCATTTAAGAGCCGTACTGTTCAACTGATCGGTGGTATGGGGTTCGCTGCAGGTCTTAGACATGGTTTAGGCGGGTCTTGGTGTTGCCCGACTCGATTACGATCGCAAGAGATTAAGGGTAACAACGGCCTCAGAGGAAGGCTTTCGGGAGGATCTGCAGAATCTTTTCCGGTGTGCCTGCAGGGCAGAAAATTGGCTGGTTTCTGACGGTGCGATGGATGGGCTCAAGCTGCAGGAACGTTCTCCCGGCAGGCCATCTCCATCTCCGACACCCCTTCCAGCTCCTGCCGCAACTGGGTCAGTCTGGTGGCAGTGCGGTCGTGCTGAATCACCCATAGGACTGGTACCACGATGAGTGAATAGCCAAAAGTGGGTAAGGCCAGCACCACACTGAGGACCATGCACCAATGCGGTGAGAGATAGGCCGGGGGAGGGGAGGCTCTATCGAGGCCGATGGCTTTGGCCATGTTCACGATTTCTTGCTCTTCGGGAGGAAGGAATCGCATGGTGAGAGACCATTCGTCAAAGCTGATTGTGAAGCGCGCCGATTAACAGCTCCTTAAGCGCGACACCTGCATCACCTCCCTCTGTCTCCTCCCGCACTCGCCCCGGATCAGCTTCTGCTCTGGACTGCTTCCCCTACCGAGGAAGTCGTTGCTCCCCCCTGCTGCTCAGAGGCGCCATGCCCTTCTTCTCTCCCTGGTGGCTGGAGCTGGTGCCTTGCTGTTCCTGCTGGGCTTGGGGCACACCGGACTCGTGGACGAGACGCCCGCCCTGTTTGCTGCCTCAGCTCGTCAGATGGCTCGAAGCGGCGATTGGCTCATTCCCCAGGTGAATGGTTTGCCCCGTTACGACAAACCGCCGCTGGTGTATTGGCTCATGGCCAGTCTTTACGCTTTGCCTGGCGGCAGTTGGTGGGATCCGTTGGGCACCTGGGCCGCCCGCCTCCCTTCGGCCCTGGCCACCATCTCCACCATGGTGCTGTTGGCCGATACCGTCTTTCGCTGGCCTCAACTCGATGGTGCCCATGGAAACGGGGAGAAGGTCGGCAATAGTGCAGCGGCCCTTGAAGCTGCCCTGGCCTTTGCCCTGAGCCCCCTTGTTCTGGTGTGGGGCCGCACGGAGGTGAGCGATGCGCTTTTCACCGCCACCCTTGCCACCAGCCTTCTTCTGGCTTGGCGCACCTATGCAGCAGAGAGAGGTGCCTGGTGGTTCTGCTGGGCTGCCCTGGCGCTGGCGGTGCTCAGCAAAGGGCCGGTGGCCCTGGTGCTTTATGTCTTCACCTGGATCCTGTTCTGGATCCTCGGTGCCTCCGCGTCGCGGATTCGCCACCGACTCCGTCCCCTTCTGGGCTTCTCCCTGTCCCTTGGGCTCTCCGCCCCCTGGTACGGGCTGGCTCTGTGGCGGGAGGGTCAGCCCTATTGGGAGAGCTTCTTTGGGTACCACAACCTGCAGCGTTACACCCGGGTGGTGAACAACCACGAGCAGGGGTGGTGGTATTTCCTGGCCATGCTGCTTTTGGGGAGCCTTCCCTTCACTCCCCTGCTTCTTCTCTCTTTGCTGCGCACCCTTCGCGGGGCCCGCTCCTCGCTGAGTCCTCCCCACTCCCTGGCGCGCTTTGCCAGCGCTTGGTTGCTGGCCGTGTTGATCTTCTTTTCTGCATCGGCCACCAAGCTCCCGAGCTACTGGTTGGTGGCTACCCCTGCTGCTGGGCTGCTTGTGGCCTTGGCCTTTCGAGCGGGCCGGCACAGTTCTGAATCGCTGTCCCTTCGAGCCCTTTCCATCTCCGCAGGTCTACTGCTGATTCTTTCCGCCGGTCTGGCGTCATCTGGCCTCTGGCTGTCCCAGATTCGCGATCCCACCTTGCCAGAGCTACAGCCCGTTCTCAGCAGGAGTCCTGTTCTAACCCTCGGTGCAGCAATCATGCTTGTTTCGGCCTTCCTTCTGGGAGGGTTGGCCTCGAAACAACCCTCCCAACGACTGGTGCACGGCCAGGTAGCCCTGCTCCTGTTTGGTCCCCTCGTGCTTCTGCCGCTGTGGCAAATCGGCGACCAGCTCCGGGGATCTCCCATTCGTCAACTCGCTGCCGTGGCCTTAAAGGAGAGGAGCCATGAAGAAACCCTTGCCATGGTGGGCATGCGCCAACCATCGCTGCATTACTACAGCAATGCCACGGTGATCTTCGAAGGCCGATCGCCGAGCGCTTTGGTGAATCTTGCCGATCGTCTGGGGAGTGAGCAGAGGCCGGGCCTGTTTCCCGGCCACCACCAACCCACACTCCTTCTCGTCATCGATCGAAAAACGGCCGACCAGCCCCACTGGCGGGACTGGGAAGGAGTGGAGTTAGCACGAGCAGGCACTTACCAACTCCGGAGATTGAACCGTGCCTGGTTGGAGGGGAGGGCTGCAGATCTTCAGCGCCGCGGTGTGGATCCCAACTGGCGGGATCCCCGACCGGAGCGCTTTTGATGGCAGACCTCCAATGGCAGGCAGTCTCTGTCAATCCCTCAACGATTGGAGATGCGTCTTCTGAGCTGGCGCGACCAACCAAAGGCCGCCGCCGCGCCAAAGAGGGGCAGGGGTCCTGGGACGGGAGCTGTGCTTGTGGCGATGGCGTATTTCACCGTGGTGCTGGCGGGTGGGGTGCCATCGATGAAGGAGCCTGTTGCACTGAGGTCCTGGAGGCTGCCCATCACTTCTGTGATGGAAGCGTCATAGGAATAGGCAAAGAGAGGGCCGTAGCCCGCTATCGAGCCTTCACCCAGAGCGTTAAAGACTTGTCCAGCAAAGTCGTCCGCCGCGGGTTGGCTTCCCCACCAGGGCATTTGGCCAAGGGGAGGCAGTTGAAA